>CAXBPN010000314.1:0-1539 GCA_963977515.1 uncultured Flavobacteriales bacterium | reverse complement strand
TTACTATTTGCCTTTAGAATTGAATCAATCAATTTATCAGTCGTCATTCCAAAAGGAAGCTCCGTTACTTTTAATGTCTTCTTATCTTCTTGAACTATTCTAGCTCTTACTTTTACCCTTCCTCCTCTTATACCATCATTATAAGCAGAGAAGTCAGCCATTCCACCTGTTATAAAATCAGGGTAAATGGTTACCTTTTTCCCTTTAAGAATGGCTATTGAACCATCAATTAATTCATTAAAGTTGTGTGGCAATATTTTACAAGCCAAACCAACAGCAATCCCTTCTACACCTTGAGCTAATAATAGTGGGAATTTAACTGGTAATGTTTCTGGTTCTTTATTTCTACCATCGTAAGATGATAACCAAGTGGTTGTTTTTGGATTAAATACAACCTCTAAACCAAATTTTGTTATTCTTGCTTCAATATATCGAGGTGCTGCTGCCCTATCTCCAGTAAATATATTCCCCCAGTTACCTTGACAGTCAATTAATAAGTCTTTTTGCCCTAATTGCACCAATGCATCACCAATAGAAGCATCTCCATGTGGATGATACTTCATAGTATTACCAATAATGTTCGCTACTTTGTTGTAACGACCATCATCCATTTCTTTCATAGAATGTAAAATTCTACGTTGCACTGGTTTTAAACCATCATGTAAATGTGGTACAGCACGCTCTAAAATTACATACGAAGCATAATCTAAAAACCATTCTTGGTACATGCCCGAAACTTGAATTACGTTCTCAAGCTGCTCACCATCTATTGGTTGCTCAAATTCTTCGTCTCTTTCTATATTTTCTTCTTCGTCTTCAGCCATTTTATTCTATATATTTCCCTTCTAAAAAGAGGGGATTAAGGGGTGTGTAATTTCTCAAAACTCAAAATATATCCCTCAATTACTTTCAAAACATTATTTAAATCTTCCATCACTTCCTTATCATCAAACCTTAAAATAGTTATTGTTAAACTATTAAAAAATTGTTCTTTTTCCAAATCCTTATCTAGCGTATCTTCAAAATTATGACTATAACCATCGACTTCAATTACCAACTTTAGTTTATTGCAAAAAAAATCTGCAATGTAATTTCCTATTGGTTTTTGTCTTGTAAATTTATATCCATAAACTTGTTTATTCTGTAACTCTTTCCATAATTTAATTTCAGCTCGTGTTGAATCATTTCTCAACTTTCTAGCTAGCTGCTTTAGTTTTGGATTATATGTTACTTTCATAATCTTCTCCTTTTTTCTTCCCCTTTAACAAGAGGGGATTGAGGGGTGTGTAATTTACATCTTTTACACCTCCCTAACCCTCCTTTTTAGGAGGGAATTGATTTGTGCTAAATCGTTTCCTCAACTAAATCTTTTTCTACTTTTAGATTTTCGATAATAAACTCTTGCCTATCAGGAGTATTTTTACCCATGTAAAACTCTAATAATTTCGGTATTGGTGTATCATTTCCAATTAAAACTGGACTTAAACGAATATCGTCGCCAATAAAAAATTTAAACTCATTTGGCGAAATTTCCCCCAA
>CAXBPN010000313.1:0-1564 GCA_963977515.1 uncultured Flavobacteriales bacterium | reverse complement strand
TCCCTTAAAGGATTTCCTTTATCTATACATGGTAAAAATTTTGTTAACATAAAATGCCCACTTGTTTCATCAATAAATAAGGGGTTTCCATAAATGTTATTATCTCCATCCAGAACCTCTTGATCACTTAATAAATAAGCAGTTTCTACAATAGAAGCTTGGTCAATATTGATATCCTGGAATACTGATTGCGAAAAAATTGTATTTTCTAACACAACCAAGCTTCCTCCTGTTCCTGAAACAAGCTCAACACAAGACAACCCTATATTGTTGTTGTATAAAGTATTGTTTATTACTAAACCCATTGAACCTTCTTTAAAAACTATTCCTTCATTACATTTTTCAATAATATTATTTTTTACTAAAATATTTAATGAACTTCCAAAATTTTCATTACCTACTTCTATCCCTCTATCTAGTACATCAGAAATAAAATTGTTTTCAATTTTAATAGATTTCGAATCGTTCAAATCTATGGCGTCATCATACGTATCTTTGAAAATATTACCAGAAATAATACCTTTTTTTACACCTATTAACTCAACAGCATCTGGTGTTTTAATAAATTGAGAATTTGTCACTTTTATAAAATCAGACTTTAATGACTGGATTCCCTCTCCTTTGTTTGTTGATTCAAAAAAACTACTATCAACAGAGGCTGACCCTAATCGAACATAAAGTAAAAACTCATTATACATTAAGTTTTGAGAATTATTAATACCCTGAGTTCGACCTAAGGCTTAGTAAAAGAGAGCAATTTGATTTGATTTTTCAGTATCAAATTTAATACTTGGTTTTTTTTCTTGAAAAGAATATGCGATTAAGCTAGCAAAGAGGTTTGGTATGAAATTTCCGAAGCTTCTGTGCCTAGAATGCTCTGCTTGACAAATGAAATAATATTTATAATTCAAGGGAACAAATTTAAAGGGAAATCTCTTCACAAAAGCTTATCAAGCATTCTATAACCTCTCTATCAAATTTACTAGTATTATATTTTATTTCAATTACATGTTGTCCTTCTTTTCTTATACAATGAAAAAGAGGATGAAATTCAGCAGAACTCTCCACTACTTTGTATATTTCATGTAAATTTTTAGATTGATAAAGCTCTTTTTTAAAAGTGGGACTCTTACATTTAATAATAAAATTTGGAATAACATTCTTGTTAAATAATCTATTAAACAAACTCCTTTCCTTAACTTCAAAAAAAGGAATCTGATTCTTAATATAAAAATAAATGTTAGCTATATGACGGTCTTTAAATGCCCCTCCATCAATTGTTGATGAGCTGGAAAATTCATTAGATCTATATTCATAATCAATAATAAAGTTAGATGATTGTAATTTTATACTTAGTTTATATTTTACAAGTGGTAAATTACAATGCCCATTAAACCATGTTGATGTTGATGTTGCTAAATTCCCATTGTGGATTTTTTCAAGCTCTTTAAAACATTCGTCAATAATCATATTCAAATATAAAAACTTTACTTCCTATTAATATAAAAACTATTGGCTTGTGCTAATGCCGTAACTACTAAATCGTTAATGCATAAATGAGTGG
>CAXBPN010000312.1:0-1581 GCA_963977515.1 uncultured Flavobacteriales bacterium | reverse complement strand
CATTAAAATAAGAGCCAACTATTTTTTCAATACCAATGTAGCCTATCCATTCTTGTATGCCATAACTACCAGCTTTATCAAACGGTTGGTATTTATTAATGTAATAATCAATTTCGAAATTAGATAAGGTTTTAAAATACACTTCTGTTTCTACAAAAAACGAATGTTGTTTATTTGCAGATGTAAAGGTAACAGCAGTAATTACCTCATGTTTGTTACCCGATAAATCGCTCAACATATTAAAAGCATCATCTCTGTCTTTTGGCTTTCCTATTATTCTGTCTCCTAAACAAACAATGGTGTCTGATGTAATTAAGATATCATTATCGGTTAATTCTCCTGCAAAAGCAGTAGCTTTTAATTCACTTAAAAACAAGGCAACTTGCTCACGTTTCAGTTCTGGTGGATAAATCTCTTCTACTTCTTTGGTTCTAATTTCAAAATCAACTCCTAAGTCTTTCAACAGGTGTTGTCTTCGTGGCGATTTTGAAGCAAGAATAATGTTTTTTTTGATGTGGCTTAGCGGATTCATTAAGCTTGAAAAAGTGAGTAAGTGAATAAAAACGAATATAATATTCCTGAAAGCATTATCAGCTTAGTGTAAGTACTTAATTTAGAATAGTCCTCTTTTTCTTGTGCTTTACTTAATTGAAAAACAATGTAACCCAATGGAATTTGTATGGCAAACAGGAAGTACATAAACGAAGTTGTATCGTTTGATAGTATTTGTTGGTATTGCAAATACCCTAAAATCATCATCATTAAAACTGCAACCCCTTGAGCAACTTTTTTAGCTAAACTTTTACCATAAACAACAGGTAAAGTATAACTCCCATATTTTTTATCGCCATCAAAATCTTCAATATCTTTAATTATTTCACGAATTATGGTACTTAAAAAAGCAAATAACGAAAACCCAATTACCCATTGCATAATGTTTTGTAATATCTGTTGAAACAACAACATTACATCATCAAAAGCTGTTCCTTGCTCTACATAAAACATAGTAATATTAACTGTATCTACAGCATTTGCTTGTTGTAAAATCAACTCATAATAACCTGCAACAAAAGGAACTAAAGCCGCCAATATTGCAACTACCACATTTCCAATTAATACTTGTTTTTTAAAATAAACTGAATAATACCAGAGCGTTCCTATTGACAAAAACTGAATTAATGCCAATTTAATGTTTCCCATTTTATAGGCTACATAAACAGCAATAGCAAAAGCTATCGTGTTGATGACTACATGTGCTCCCATACAAAATCGACGTTTGATATATTTGCCGACAATTATTTTTGTTGGACGATTTACACGATCAACTTTAGTATCAAAATAGTCATTGATTATATAACCTGCTGCTGCAATCATCACAGTAGAAAGTGATAAGAGAAAAAAATCAAGTTCACTCATTAGCAGTTCAAAACCACTAACACCTAAAAAAGAACCAACAACAGCAAACCGAATAGCATACTGTGTAAAAGCTATAATCAGCAAATTCGGTAATCGAATTAGTTTTATAAAAGCTATAAATGGGTTCATAACGTAAAAATAGAAAAAAGAAGCGAAGTGATGATG
>CAXBPN010000311.1:0-1720 GCA_963977515.1 uncultured Flavobacteriales bacterium | reverse complement strand
AATTTTAAAGCAAAGGTATAAGAAAAAAGGGGCTAATAAAGGTTGTTGTTAATCAAAATTTCATCCAAGCAAATATCATGAGTTTCGGTAGGTACTTTTTCAACTTTTTGTTGAGGATAAAAAATTCCAACCTTATAGGCTTCAGGATGATTGACTAAGAAATTGTCATAATAACCTCCACCATAACCTAAACGGTAATTTTTATCGTCAAAAGCTAATCCCGGAACAATAATTAAATCGAAAGTGCCTGTGTATTCTTTGGGATCAGCAGGATGTGTTGTTCCGAAAACCCCTTTTTCAATATCATCAAAAGAAGTAAGAATTCTATTTTCTAATTTTCGTTTGGGTAATGTTTTAGGCGTAACAACAGTAATATTTTTTGCTAATAAATTTTCTAATAATGGGGTGATGTCAATTTCTTTTCCCATTGTTAGGTAGGCATGTATTGTTTTGTAGTTTTTGTCTTTGATTAACATTTCTAGCTGTTCGCAAACCCATAAATCGTAAGCTTGTTTAAAAGTTGTGTTAAGTTTTACTCTTTTTATAAGCATCTCTTTACGGAGATCTTTTTTTACTTGGAGAATATCCATTATAAAAAATTTAAGATAATATTCGTAGCTCCTTTATTATTAGCAATGTAGCCTTTATTCAATTTTTTAATTTCATTAAGATTTGAAAGATTTTTAGAAATTATTTTATTAAAATCAGTTTCATTATTAATGATAAAAGCACTGCCATTATTAATTAGTTCCTGAGCTTCATGAAATTTTTGATGATTTGGTCCAAAAACTATAAGGTTGCCAAAACTACAAGGCTCTAAAATATTATGTAATGCCCCAGTAAATCCTCCGCCAATAAAAGCAATATCGGTATATTGATAAGTATTGGCTAAGATGCCAATGTTGTCTATTATTAAAACATTTTCATTTAGTATATTTTGTTCGTTTGCTTTAGAATAGCGAATACATTTACCCTTAAATAATGCTTCAATTTGTTTGATGTGACTTTCAGCAATATTGTGAGGAGCAATTATTAATTTAAAATTAGCAGTTTGGTTTAAGAAATAGTTGGCTAATATTTTTTCTTCTGCTTGCCAACTACTACCACCAATAATTATTTGTTTATTGCTTTTAAAAGCTTCTATAATTGGTAGTTTAATTGTGTTTAAAGAGTTTTCAAAAACCCTGTCAAATCTTGTGTCTCCACTTACAGTAATGTTATTAAAGCCTATTTTTTTTAGTAGTGTTTCTGATTCGGTATTTTGAACAAAAAAGTGAGTAAAATAATGTAGCATTTTTTTATACCAAGTGCCATACCATTTAAAAAACAATTGATTTTCTCTAAATACTCCAGAAATTAAATAAGTTGGTATTTGTTGTTGGTGAAGTTCTTTTAGATAATGAAACCAGAACTCATATTTTACAAAAAAAGCAATTTTTGGCTGTATGATAGCAATAAATTTTTTAGCATTCTTTTTTGTGTCTATCGGGAGGTAAAAAACGTAATCGGCACCTTCATAATTTTTTCGCAATTCATATCCTGATGGAGAAAAGAAAGTGACTAAGATTTTAAAATCGGAGTGTTTCTGTTTAAACCCCTCAATTACGGGCTTACCTTGTTCAAACTCACCTAAACTAGCACAATGAAACCATGCAATTTTATCGTTAGGGTTTATTTTTGATTGAATTTGGTTAAAAATGTTTTTTCGTCCATCAACCCA
>CAXBPN010000310.1:0-2041 GCA_963977515.1 uncultured Flavobacteriales bacterium | reverse complement strand
ACAGAATATATTGCTGGTGCAATTTTGTTAGGAGCAGCACCATGTACGGCAATGGTTTTTGTTTGGTCTTATTTAACGGATGGAGATCCGGCTTATACATTAATACAAGTGTCAGTTAATGATTTAATAATATTGGTGGCTTTTATACCTATTGTTGGTCTTTTACTTGGTGTTTCTAATGTAGAAGTACCTTACGATACATTGTTTGCTTCCATTATAACCTTTGTTGTAATTCCATTAGTGGCAGGAATTATTACTCGATTATGGCTAATCAAACTAAAGGGAGAAGAATGGTTTGCAACGGTTTTCTTAAAAAATCTAAAACCAGTTTCTATTCTTGCATTGTTAACTACATTGGTTTTGTTGTTTGCATTTAAAGGACAATCAATTATTGATAATCCAATTTTAGTTTTATTAATTGCCATACCTTTAATTATTCAGACTTACTTTATCTTTTTTGTAACCTGGGGAATTGGTAAGTGGATAAAACTTCCACATACTACATGCTCACCTGCTGCAATGATTGGAGCGAGTAATTTTTTTGAGTTAGCTGTAGCTGTGGCAATTGCATTATTTGGAATAGATTCAGGAGCAGCATTGGTAACAGTAGTTGGTGTTTTAATTGAGGTGCCCGTAATGTTATCATTAGTTAAATTTTCGAATAGATATAAATATTAATAAATGAAAAAAGTATTATTTGTTTGCGTAGAAAATTCATGTAGAAGTCAAATGGCAGAAGCTTTTGGTAAAATACATGGTAAAGGAATTATAGAAGTTTATAGTTCTGGTTCTAAACCATCGGGTATTGTAAATCCTAAAGCAATAGCTAGCATGGCAGAAGTTGGTTACGATTTAAGCAAACACAACTCTTTTGGATTAGATGAAATTCCACAGATAGAATGGGATTATGCAATTACAATGGGATGTGGAGATGAATGCCCAATGATAAATGCTGTAAATAGAGAAGATTGGGGTTTACCTGATCCTAAACATATGGAACCTGAGGAGTTTGCCAAAGTGCGAGATATTATTGAAAGAGAAGTATTGGATTTAATTGATCAGTGTAGGTAAAAAGAAAATCCTGGACAGCCTTCGGAATTTTCTTTTTCATCTTGTCAATTTGGTTATTAAGTGCTTCTAGTAAGTATAATGCCGATATAGATTTTAAGAAGCATTTATGCGGTATTATAAATCATAATTGGTATTAATATATTTTGGTTAATAACTTTTTAATGTATGAATGTCCCATTTTTATTTATTCCATACTTTTAATTTAAAAAAGTAGATAATAATATGAAGTACAGAGTATTAACTAAAGACGAGTTAATTGAATTAGAAGAAGATTTTAAACATTTTTTAATTGCTAATGGCATTTATGATGATGAATGGGTTAAGATTAACAAAGACGATAAAAAGAAAGCACTTGAATTAGTAGAGTTGTTTAGTGATGTGGTTTTTGATAAAGCCCTTAAAAAGATTAAATTTTTAGAACATATTACTCCTCAAGGAATTAATGCTTTCTTTTTTACTGATAACGAAGTTGTGTTGATTGGAATTACTTCAGCAAATAAAGAAATAGATTTTACTAAAGATACGTTGGATAAATTTAAGAATGAATTAAATATTTTTAGAACGACAAAGACTTACTTTAAAAAAAGAGAAGAAGAAATTTTCGACTTATTAGAAACGGGTTGTTCAATTATTGAAGAAGTACGATTTAAAAAATTGGAATTAGCTTATACTTATTCTACTCAACAACTCAAAAATTAATGACCAAACTAATTAGTGGCGTTTTTTTATTTTTTAACATTTTAAATGGATACTCGCAAACCATACAAGATGTGAAAAATGAAGTTGCTAAATTAGCTGCAGATGATGATTTAAAAAATGCCTCAATTAGTTTTTTCGCTTTAGATTTAACAACTAATCAAGTTATTGCAGGCTTAAGTCCAGATATGAGTTTGATTCCAGCATCAACAACTAAATTGATAACAACTGCTTCTGCTCTTGAGATTTTAGGAGGAAATACTCGATTTTCAAC
>CAXBPN010000309.1:0-2187 GCA_963977515.1 uncultured Flavobacteriales bacterium | reverse complement strand
CCTTCTTGTATTTTTTTATATACACGATCTATTTCAAGATACCCATAAGTGTTTTTAGAAATAATTTTGTTTTCTACAAATGCTCTAACAATGACTTTTTTATTGAATTCCCAATGTTCATTTTTAAATGATTCATTCAGAAACTCAATGTTGTATGTGGCAAATCTTGTTTCCATGTATTTTATAAAACAAAACTTAGCATGCCAAAGTTAAATATTATTGGTTAACTGGTGTAGCTACTGCTAAACTATCTATCTCATTGTTTAGTTGATCTAAAACTTTTTTAGTAGCTTCTAGTTCTTTTTTTATGGAGTTTTTAGCTCCATCAAAGTAGCCTTTAACATCACTAAAAAGTGATTCATAATACTCATTACCTTTTTCAAGATTTTGAATAAAAGTAACTAAGTATTTTTTTTGTTTTATTGTTAAATTTGGTTTTGTTTCTTCAATTTTATTTTTAAGATAATCGATATACATGTTATATTCTTTAACGAACATGTGTGGGCGATAAGTATCGTTTAATATGTTTATTCTTCCATAAATATGATCTACCATTTCTTTTAAAGTAGATTTTTTAGAAAAATAAGCCATATTTGGACCTGGGCAAAGTGAGATTCCTTTACCATCTGATTTTCTTAATAAATTATTTTCGGTATAAGCCGTCATAACTAACCCTGCACAAATACATGATTTAACAGTTATTTTATCGTATTGTTTTTTGTACTCTTGTGGGTTTACACCTTTAGCATCTAGCTCTGCAATTTTTAGTTTTTGATATTGGCGAGAAGCTAAACAAATAGGTTGTTCTGTAAATTCAGTATTATACAATTTTAAAAATTGGCTAGGACAGGGGCTACCTGGTTTGCCTGCTGCAATTTTTTCTTCTTTCAATATATCTTTAGTATTTCCTCTAATTGAGTTAAAAGGAACTCCAATTGGAGAGATATCGCTCAAGTAAAGATCATCTTCTGTTGCTTCAGATAATATTTTAAACGAATCACCATCAATATTTACAACTTCTGGAACTAATAAGAAAGGTGTTCCCCAACCAATAGCATCCATTTTGTAGTGATCCATCAAAAACTGATGTTCTTCGGCAGTTCCAACTCCACCTTGAGCTGTAACTAATAATTCTAATGGTTTGGCTAATCTTTTTCTCCCTAAATTTTCTAAAGCATCATTTAAAATTGTATGAACTTGCTCAATTAAATCTTCTCTATGTAATCTAAATTCTTCTAAAATAGGACCCATTAAAAATCCATCAGTTGCAAAAGCATGTCCTCCACAATTTAATCCTGATTCTATTCTGTACTCTGAAACCCAAATGCCTTTTTTGGCTAAAAATTTACCTTGCACTAAAGCAGAACGATAGTCGCTAACTTTTAAGATTACTTTTTTTGCTAACTGTTCATTTTCATCTGGGAAAAACCCGTCAAAGTTAGAAATGTAGCTATATAATCGAGGGCTTAATCCTGCAGACAATACCACTCCAGCATTTACATCACTATTTGCGAAACCTCTTAATGCAGCATGTGCATCATTCATATGTTGAGGTAATTGTTCTCCAGTTTTAGTAAAATGTGCTCTATCTAATTTTGTCATGATGTTTACATCAATCGAACCAGGGGTCATATTTTCTTTCAACCAATGTTGTATCTTTTCAATAATAGAAACATCGCTCTCTTTCTTCATTTTATTATACTCTTTTTTAAGAGCGTTAAAATCAGGAAGCATTTCAAAATACTTGGTTAGTTCACTTCCCTTTTCGAAAGAAGCATTTTTTAATTCTTGAAATTTGTTCTTAACCATATCATTCATAAGGTTAAGGTATAAAGTTATTCTGTTTGCTCGTCCGTCTTCATCATCTTTAGGTACTTCTACAAAAGGTATGTTAAGCTTATTGCAATAATGAGCCCTCATTCTGTCTGCCAACTTATCATCCCCTAAAGAAAGTACTGATGAAATTCCATAAGGAGCAACTTTAAGCGGAGTATCTATTGTGAAGCCAATTCCCATAACTGGGATATGAAATGTATGTGGTTTAGTCATATTCTGTTCTTTCTTAACATTAGTCATTCAGTAAACACCTTTTGCAAAGATTTGTTTACACAAAGCAAATGGCGTCAAAGTTACTAAAAATATAGTGAATGGATTAGATTTACCTCCTTTGTTTGAAAAACAAGGATA
>CAXBPN010000308.1:0-2190 GCA_963977515.1 uncultured Flavobacteriales bacterium | reverse complement strand
TGTTAACCTATGCTTAAAGCAATAAATATATCATTCACTCGGCACAGCCGAGCGAGTGGTGGGAGATTTGTATCAAAATTTATTTGGGTCAATAAGCTAAAACTTAACACCTATAACACAAACATCGTCTAATTGCTCTAATTCATTTTTCCAATTATAGAAAAATTGTTTTAGCTCTTCCTTTTGGTCATGTATTTTTGTTGTCTGAATATCATACAGCAATTGTTTAAAGTTTTTCCACTTTAACTTTTTACCTTTTTCTCCACCAAACTGATCAGGAAATCCATCTGTAGATAAATATAGGGTGTCACCTGATTTTATTTCAACTTTATAATTTATAAACTCTTTTTTTTCCTTAAAAATTGAAAAACCGATTGATTCTCTATTTCCTTTTATTTCTTTAATCTCAATACCGTTACAAACAAATAAAGAATGGTAAGCTCCAGCAAAACTCAACTCTTTTGTTATTGTATTGTAGGCACAAATTCCCATATCTACCCCGTCCCTCACTTTTTCGGTTGATTTTGAAAATAAATTACGCATCAATTTATCTAATTCACTTAAAATAAGCGAGGGTTGTTTAATTTTCCGTTCCAATACCACCTTATTCAGCATATTAAAAGCGATTAAACTTACAAATGCACCAGGAACACCATGACCAGTACAATCGATTGCCGAGAAAAAAATCACTTCATCAACCTGCTCTACCCAGTAAAAATCACCGCTCACAATATCCTTTGGTTCATAAAGAACAAAACTGTTTGGTAATAATTCTTTTATTCTTTCATCTTCTGGTAAAATAGAATTCTGAATACGTTTTGCATAATGAATGCTATCCGTTATGGCTATATTTTTTGATTCAATCTCGTTACGTTGCAATTCAATTTGAGCAAATGTTTTGGTTAAAAGATTATTCTTCTCCTTAATCTCATTTGCTTCCGACTGTATGCTTTTAAACTGAAAATCGAATTCTATACGTTTTAGTTTTTGTGTATTATTCTGAGTTAAAACTTCATTTTTCAACTCATTATGTAATTCTAAATATTTATAAGCTTCTTCCCAATTTCCTTTTTGTTTATGACAGCTAGAGTACAACTCATAAATTCCATAAATATCTTCTTTAGCATTTTTCTGAGTTGCCAATATCAATGCTTTATCAAGTTCAGATAAAACATCTGTATTTCCTTTGATTAAGTTTATTCTCGATAACATTTCATACGCAGCAATGGTAATTTGCCAGAACCCAGATTTTAACGCATAATCTAAACCAATTTTTATAAATTTTTGAGCTTCAGCAAAATTCTCTTGATAAAAATTAACTTCTCCAATATTAAAATTTACAATTGCATTCATATGATCACTTAAGTCATAGCTCAAACATTCAAAAAAATATTCTAAGGCTTTATCATAATCTTTAAGTACAGTATAAGTATCTCCAATATTACTAAGCGTACTCAGCTTCCCTTTAAAATCGTTCGCTTGTTCTCTTAATTCCAAACATTCAAAGTTACAAGCCAATCTTTTTTTATAATCTCCCGTAAAGTTGTAAACAAAACCTAAAGTATTTAAGCAATTTGCTTGACCAACTTTATCATCTAACGACTCATACAATTCCTTTGCTTGTAAAGCATATTGCATTACCTCACCATAATTAGAAACACTTAAATAGCAACTAGCTAATTGCTTTGAACTATCTGCTATCCCTTTTGTGTAAAATCTATTTTGAGCTATTTTTAATGCCTCTTGAGCTAATTCTTGAGCTAAAAAATACTCTTCTTCTATTTTATTATTGGCTTTTTTTAATAGCATAGCAATTTGCTCCTCTATAGGCATTTCACTAATTTCTATTAATATATCTTTCAATTTAGCCAATGTTAAAATTTTAGAAACTAACTTTTGATACTTTTTTGTCTCTCGAAAACTTTTTTGCAGCTCCAGATTTTCCTTTCTTTTTATTTTCTGCTTGCCCGCTCGATTTAAATGAAATACCTGCTGATTTCATTTGTGCTTCTTGTTCTGCTTTTTCTGCGGCAGCTTTTGCTCTAGCATCCTCTTCTGCTTTAGCTTGTGCAGCAATTCGTGCTTCTTCTATTGCATTTAATTCAGCATCACGTTTTGCTTGTTCTTCAGCCATTTTTTGATTTAATGCTTCCATTTCTTTTTCTCTAGCCAATTGTTCTTCTCTTGCAG
>CAXBPN010000307.1:0-2245 GCA_963977515.1 uncultured Flavobacteriales bacterium | reverse complement strand
TTACAGGAAATACAGCAACAGCTTGGGGATTTTTAGCGGCTTCAGAAAATTCTGGATTAAAAATATTTTTAGGTTCTTATCCTATTACTCCTGCTACAGATATTTTACACGAACTATCAAAACACAAAGGTTTTGATGTAGTATCGATGCAAGCAGAAGATGAAATTGCAGGTATTTGTTCTTCAATCGGAGCAAGTTTTGCAGGCAGTTTAGCTTTAACAACTACTTCTGGACCTGGTTTAGCATTAAAAGGCGAAGCAATTGGTTTATCTATGATGACTGAACTTCCTATTGTAATTGTTGACGTACAAAGAGGTGGACCATCAACTGGTTTACCAACCAAAACAGAACAATCAGATTTATTGCAAGCAGTTTATGGTAGAAATGGTGAAAGCCCAGTAATAGTAATTGCTGCAAGTACTCCATCTAACTGTTTTGAATATGCTTACATGGCTTCTAAACTTGCTGTAGAGCACATGACTCCCGTAATTTTATTAACGGATGGTTTTATTGCCAATGGTGCTGAACCATGGAGAATTCCTGACACCAATAAATTACCTAAAATTGTTCCTGCTTTCGCTAAAGAGGAAAAAGATTGGAAGCCTTACTTAAGAGATGCTGATAAACTTTCAAGATTTTGGGTAACCCCTGGAACAAAAGGCTACGAACATAGAATTGGTGGATTAGAAAAAGAAGATGGTTCTGGAAATGTGTCTTACGACCCAAACAACCATGAGGTAATGGTAAAGTTAAGAGCAGAAAAAGTAAAAAGAGTTGCCAATTTTATACCTGAAATTGAAATTTTAGGAGATAAAAATGCCGATTTATTAATAGTTGGTTGGGGTGGAACTTACGGAAGTTTATTAACTGCATTTAACGAATTAAAAAATGAAGGTAAAAGTGTTGCTTTGGCTCACTTTAACTATATCAACCCTTTACCAAAAAACACAGCTGATGTGTTTAAAAACCACAAAAACATTGTTGTTTGCGAATTGAATTTAGGACAATTTGTAAAAGTGTTAAAGAGTGAACATCCACAATTTAACTACCAACAATACAACAAAATACAAGGATTACCATTTTCAAAACAAGAATTAACCGATGAGTTTAATTCTATTTTAGCACAAAACTAATATGGAACATTTAGTAGAAGATACATTAGTAGCGAAAGATTTTGTAACCAATCAAGATGTAAGATGGTGTCCGGGATGTGGAGATTATGCTATTTTGAGTGCTGTACAAAAAGCGTTGCCACAAATAGGAAAGAAAAAAGAAGATATCGTTTTTATATCTGGAATTGGATGTTCGTCACGATTTCCATATTACATTGAATCGTACGGATTTCATACCATACACGGTAGAGCTCCAGCTATTGCAACAGGAGTAAAATTATCAAATCCAAAACTAAGTGTTTGGCAAATTACTGGTGATGGTGATGCTTTAGCGATTGGTGGAAATCATTACATCCATGCATTGAGAAGAAATATTGACATGAATATTTTGTTGTTTAACAACGAAATTTATGGATTAACTAAAGGACAATTTTCGCCAACATCACAAACAGGTATAGTTACTAAAACTTCTCCGCAAGGAACAACAGACCGTGCTTTTAACCCAGGGAAATTAGCACTTGGAGCTGGAGCAAACTTTTTTGCAAGAGTTATTGATATTGACCCAAAAAGAATGATTGATGTGTTTATTGAGGCAGAAGAACACCGAGGAACATCATTAATAGAGATATTACAAAACTGTGTTATTTTTAATGATAAGGTTTTTGATAATGTAACCAACAAAGCTGTAAAATTAGATACTCAACTTTGGTTAAAACATGGTGAGCCTATGATTTTTGGAGCTGAAAACAATAAAGGATTACGATTAAACGGTTTACAACTGGAAGTAGTTACCATAGGTGAAAACGGAATTACAGAAGCTGATATTTTAGTGCACGATGCACATTGTGAAGACGATACCTTACACAACATGTTAATTAACATGGCTACGCCAAACTACCCTGTAGCTTTTGGTGTAATTAGAAGTGTGAAATCGTTAACTTTTGACCAAGGGGTTTACAACCAGTTGGAAAGTGAAAAAGCTAACGTTAAGTTTAAATCGGTAAACGAACTATTAAACAGTGGTGTAACTTGGGAGATTAACTAAGTTATTGCTTAAATAATATTAAAAACGCCTCTGAACCTGAACTCGATTAATAAAAAACAGCTAACTGATTGGTTTTGATAGTTTCATA
>CAXBPN010000306.1:0-2261 GCA_963977515.1 uncultured Flavobacteriales bacterium | reverse complement strand
TAATAAACTTCGCTGATTTTCCCATACGGGTTAAAAACATTTTAAATTGACTTCGGGTAGCATTCTGAGCTTCATCTAAAATAACATAAGCTTTATCTAAAGTACGCCCTCTCATAAAAGCTAGCGGTGCAATTTGTATTGTTCCATCTTCCATCATTTCCCTTAGTTTTTCAGCAGGTATCATATCTCTCAACGCATCATACAATGGTTGTAAATATGGGTCTAATTTTTCTTTTAAATCTCCAGGCAAAAAACCTAAATGCTCTCCAGCTTCGACTGCTGGTCGGGTTAAAATTATTCTTCTAATTTCTTTGTTTTTTAATGCTTTAACAGCAATTGCGACTGCTGTATATGATTTCCCTGTCCCTGCGGGCCCTACAGCAAATACCATATCATTTTGTTCACACTCTTTAACTAACTTACGTTGATTAGCAGTTTTTGCTTTTACAATTAACCCAGCATTGCCATAAACTAAAACATCATCATTATGTTTTAAGGTTTGACTTTCTATATCATTTTCTTCATCCATAAGTCTTTCTATATTATTCTCGGTTAACTGCTTATACTTTATAAGGTGTTGAATTAATAAACTTATTTTTTTTTCAAATAAATTTATTTCATTCTCTTCTCCAATCGCTTTAAGCATGTCTCCTCTTGCCACAACTTTTAATGTTGGAAAATAAGTTTTAATTAAACTTAATTTAGATTCATTCACACCATATAATTCTAATGGATTAATCTTTGTAATTTCTATTAACTTTTCACTCAAATGTTAATGTTTTAATTTATAACTTTGGTTCTAACTTTATAATACGATAAATATCAAAATTTTGATACAAAATCCATTTAATGGAATGTATTATTTATCAACTAAATGTAATTTTTTGTTTACAAGTTAAATGGCAATAATAACACTTACATCAGATTTAGGCTTGAAGGATTATTATGTTGCCTCTGTTAAAGGAACCATTTTATCTCAAGCTCCTAATGTTAAAATAGTTGATATTACTCACCAAGTGCCCTCTTTTAACTTTTCTAAAGCAGCATTTATTGTCAAAAATTGTTATAAAGATTTTCCTCCTGGAACTATTCATATTATTGGTGTAAGTTCAGAATCAAGTATTGAAATTCCACACGTTGTAATTTTTGAAAAAGATCAATATTTTATTGGTGCAGATAATGGTATGTTTTCATTAATATTTGACACCCCTCCCGAAAAAATTGTTGAATTAACTTTAAATCAAGATACTGATAGAATTACTTTTCCTGCAAAAGATGTTTTTGTGAAAGCAGCATGCCATATTGTAAGAGGCGGTACTTTAGAGGTTATTGGTAAAGTAAAAGCAGAATTAGAAGTAAGAACATTATTTAGTGCTGTTTCTGAAAATAATACGATTAGAGGAATGGCTTCATACATTGACCATTACGGAAACATAATTACAAACATTACCGAGACCTTATTTAAATCGTACGGTAGAAGTCGTAAATTTGGTATCTTTTTTAGGAACACCAACTACGAAATCAATCAAATTACAAATTCTTACAACTCTGTTATTGAAGGCGAACGTGTTGCTATGTTTAGCTCAACTGGTTTTATTGAGATTGCTGTAAACAATGGTAATGCCAGTAAATTGTTTGGAATTAAAGAAAATGACATCATACGTATAGAATTTTATGATTAGAATTGTGAAAATGGTTTTTAAACCAGAAATGATTGAAGAGTTTCTAACCAACTTTCAAAAAGACAAACAAAAGATTAGAAATTTTGAAGGTGTTGAACATTTAGAATTATTACAAGATAAGGTAAACAAAAACTGCTATTTTACATACAGTAAATGGAAATCACCCGAACATTTGGAGAATTATAGAAATTCTGAATTATTTAAAGGTATTTGGAAAGTAACTAAACCAATGTTTGTCGAAAAAGCTCAAGCATGGAGTGTTGATAGCCTTGAGCAGCTATAAATAACAAATCTTAAAAAACAATAAACAAAATTTAATCTTTTGTTTTTTGAGATTTAAATATTGATTTTTGGAATTTACACAAATGAACAACCGACTACATACATTCTTAAATCTACAAGGACAAACAAGTCCGTTACCATACTTAATTGATGTAGAGAAAGCCGAAGGCATTTATATTTGGGATAAAAATGGTAAACGATACATGGATATGATTGCTGGTGTAGCGGTAAACAATATCGGTCATCGTCATCCAAAAGTAATCGCTGCTATTAAAAAACAGCTTGACAAACACTTGC
>CAXBPN010000305.1:0-2354 GCA_963977515.1 uncultured Flavobacteriales bacterium | reverse complement strand
TGATAACAACTGCTTCTGCTCTTGAGATTTTAGGAGGAAATACTCGATTTTCAACTCAAATTTTACATACAGGAACAGTAGATACGTTATGTAGAGTATTAAATGGAGATATAATTATTAAAGGAGGAGGAGACCCTTGTTTGGGAGCTGATCGATATTCAAGACACTATGGAGATTTTATTAAGGAGTGGGCTTTGAAAATAAAAGCTTTGGGTATTGATTCAATAAATGGGAGAGTAATAGGAGACGCTTCTTGTTTTACCTATCAAACAACGCCATCAACTTGGATTTGGGGCGATTTAGGTAATTATTATGGAGCATCGCCTTCAGGGTTATCTATTTATGAGAATATGTGTAAGGTAGAGTTTGAATCAGGTAAAAGAAATGGAGATTCTACTTTTATAAGTTGTGTAATGCCATTTATTCCTGATTTTAGCATTGACAATCAAGTAAAGAGTATTGATACGAAAAAAGATGAATCCTACTTCTATGGTGGCCCTTTTCAAGTAAATAGGATGGTAAAAGGAGGAATTCCTTTAAATAAAAAAGGATTTGATGTTAAAAGCTCTATTCCTGATCCAGCTCTGTTGGCTGCCTTTGAATTAGATATGGAATTAAGGTTAATAGGGGTGGGGTTAAGTAATGTATATACAACTTTAAGGGTGCTAGATGATGACTTGGAAGCAGAAACTAACACAATAACCAAAACATATTCACCAAGACTATCAGATATTGTTAAGCAAACAAATACATATAGTGTTAATTTATATGCAGAACATTTGGTTAATCAAATTGGATTAAAAACATATAAAAGTGGCGACCCAGAATCTGGAACAACAGCCATTACAAATTTTTGGAAAGAAAAAGGGTTGGATGTTGAAGGGTTGTACCTTAATGATGGTAGTGGTTTATCGAGGTTTAATGCAATTACAGCTAAACATTTAGTTTCAATTCTAAAATACATGAAAACGAGTGAGAATTATGATGAATTTTATAATTCACTATCTATAGCAGGTAGGAGTGGAACTATTCGTTCTATCGGTAAAAATACTTTTGCAGAGAATAATTTAAGAGCAAAAAGTGGTTATATGACAAGGGCGAGAAGTTATGCTGGGTATGTTACCACAAAATCGAATAGAAACTTAGCTTTTGCATTAATTGTAAATAATTACAATTGTACTCCCTATGAGATGAAACAAAAAATGGAAAGCTTAATGATTAAACTTTCCATTATAAATGATTAATTAGTTAAAAGTTAAATAGCGTGTAATTTGCCATTTTTAGCTTTTCCTAAAACGGTTACATCTTTAACACGCTCATATTCCTTAATAGCTAGAAGCATAGCTTCTTCGGTATCTCTTCTTAATTTAATACCGCTTCTTTCACCTTTGTTTCTAACTTCTATGTAATACCCATCCTTTAATTTGGTTGGTTTTGTTGCTGGCCTTCCCATAATCTGTTCTAAATTTTAATTTAATCTAAATTACCATAAATATTGAGATAATATAGTGAAAATTAATTTATTTAACAACAATTAACAGAAAAAGATTCTTTTACATTAAATATTAGCCTTATTTATTATTTCCTGGTCAATTCTTATTTTTTAACAAACTTTCCAATCTTTAGCTATTATTTCATAAATATCTCTACAACAATTTCTTGTATGACGAGCATCATATTTTAATTTAAACCACATCAATAACTTTATTCTCGAATTATGACTCAATTATAACTATACAAAATCAATTTTCTCTTTTGCTTGATAGCAAGGTATAGTTTTTTATTTAAAAATATTTTAATATCAAGTAGAGGGTGGAACAAAAAGTTAATTGGTTTCGAATCTAAATGATATAAAATATGAAAGATTTAAAAGTATTAATCGAAGAATGTAAAGAGCATGCTTTTGATTTAAACTTTACCAGAGCAAAAAACTGGAAAGCTGAAAAAGAAGGTAGAGTGTTGGTTGGCTACATGCCAATTTATTTTCCAAGAGAAATTATCCATGCAGCAGGAGGAATGCCAGCAGGTATTTTTGGAGGAGGTGATAATAAGCAAATTATTAAAGGAGATGCTTATTACCAATCTTATATCTGTCATATTCCTCGAAGTATTATGGAAATAGCGTTAGATAAACACATGGAGCATATTGATGGATTTATCTTTCCTTCAATTTGTGATGTAATCAGAAATCTTTCGGGAATTTTTAAGCAACAGAAGATTGGGAAGTTTGTAAAATACATGGATTTTCCTCAAAACTTTCTACCTCAAATCGGAGGAGTGTTCTATCAACAAGAAATGGAACATGTATTAAAGTACATTAAAGAAATAAACGGAAAAGTTCCAACAACAGATGA
>CAXBPN010000304.1:0-2362 GCA_963977515.1 uncultured Flavobacteriales bacterium | reverse complement strand
AATAAACAAGAGGCTTTAGAACTTTTAGAGTATTTTAGGATTTATCAAATTTGGTTACACGAATTTAACGCAAAATAAAAAGGGCCTTCATAGAAAGCCCTTTTTAAATTCTGATAAAATCAAAATTATTTTGTTGATGCATCAGTTGCAGTTACTGAAGAGTCTGTTGTAGCAACTTCAGCTTGAGCAGCAGCATCTAATTCAGTTTGAGCAGCTTCAGCATCAAGTATAACTTGAGCTTCGTGTGCAGCAACAGAATCAGCAATAACTTGTTCTTGAGCAGCAATTTCTTCTTGACTTGGTCCGCAAGCCACTACCATCATTGCAATTAAAGCAACTGGTAACATGATGTTTTTTTTCATTTTTATGAGTTAAATTTTGTGCGACAAATGTAGATTTAGTTTTCAATTCAGCACTATTTTTGTAATAATTTTAATTTGCTGATAATCATTGTTTTACGATGTATTTTTGGGTTTAATCTTAAATTTTAAGTTTAAAAGATGCTTAAAATTTTGTTAAAAGACCTATTGTCTAAAATTCAATTAAAAATGAAAGAAAAGTTTGATAAGCGAAACTTCTACTGTAAGCTTGATTTTCCTTGTTTTTAATCGGTAAAAAACAGTTATTTTTTAATAAATTTGTACTTCTTTAAAAAGAAGTATGGATAAAATAGTAGGAGTAGAGTTAAGTCATAGATTTGCACCGATTTCGGTGAGAGAAAGATTAGCCTTAAACAAGGATCAAACAAAAGCGGCAATACAAGCTTTAAAGAAAAGCTACAAAGAGGTGTTTATCATTTCTACTTGTAACCGACTGTCTATCTACGCTTATGGTAAAAGTCACACTGAAATTTTAGATTATTTTGATCAATTTGGAAATTATAGGCAGTATTTATCTATTCTTCCAGATAGTGAAATTGCCATTAAAAATTTATTTTCAACTGCATCAGGATTAGAATCACAAGCTGTAGGAGAGCATCAGATAAGTGGGCAAATAAAAGATGCATTAGAAATTGGAAGAGAAGAAAAGTCGATAGGTCCAGTTTTGGATGAATTAATTCGACAAGCAGTACATACAGGGAAAAGGGTAAGATTAGAAACCAATATAGGTAAGTTTTCGGCTTCATTAGCAACCGTTGGTTTTGAGTTGATTGCACATCATGGAATTGATATTGCAAACGCAACATTTCTAGTTATTGGGACTGGAAATATGGCAAACTTAATGGCTACGGTTTTAGATCGAACAAATATTAAGAAATTGTATGTTGCTAGTCATGACCAAGAAAGAGCCCAAGAAATGGCTGATGAATGGAGTGGCGAACCAGTTGATATGCAAAATATGCATAAAGCCTTATCAGAAGCAAATGTAATTGTTGGAGGAACTCAAGGAGAAATTAATTTGCTTCATGAAGAAACTATGGCAGAAAGTAAATGTCCTAGAGCAAACTTTGCCTTAGAAGCTGGAGATAAAAAATTATTTATTGATTTTGGAGTGCCTCGGAATTTTAATCCAGAATTAAAAAACCATGATAATATAGCTTTGTTTGATTTAGATGATATCAAGAAAATAACTTATGAAGGGTTATTGAAAAGATATGATGAAATACCTGAAGCTAGAAAAATTGTAAATACAGAAGTTGATTGGTTTATTATTTGGTTAAAAAACAGAAAAGTAGCACCAGTTATTGAAGCCTATTGGAAAAACCTAGAAGATATTAGAGATGAGGAAATGAAATGGTTATTACCTAAGTTAGGAGAGGTAGATGAGCATCAAAAAGAAGTGTTGATGCGTTTTACACACCGTTTATTACGTAAAATTTCTAATCCAACTATTGATGGAATTAAAAGTATTGCTCAAAACCTACATGCTCAAGATAGTCCAATAAATACAGCTAAACAAATTTTAGATGTTGGAGATGTAGATATTTTCGTGCCTAAAAAGAAGATTATAGTTGGTACAAGAGGAAGTAAATTAGCGTTAACACAAACCAATTGGGTGGTTGAGCAATTAAAAGAAGTTCAACCTGATTATGAGTTTGAAACGAAGATAATAAGAACAAGTGGAGATGATGGAGACATTAGTGTGGTTGGAGCATTTACTTCTGCATTACAACGCTCAATGTTAGCCGGAGAAATTGATATTGCAGTTCATAGTTATAAAGACATTCCTACCGAGGGGGTAAATGGATTGAGAGTAATTCCGGTTACAAAAAGAAAAGATGTTAGGGATGTTTTAATTTCTAAAAGCGGACAAAAATTTAAAGAATTACCTGCTGGAGCTATAATAGGGACGGGAAGTTTAAGAAGGTCGGCTCAATTAAAACAAATTCGCCCCGATTTAGAATATAAATTTATTCAAGGAA
>CAXBPN010000303.1:0-2364 GCA_963977515.1 uncultured Flavobacteriales bacterium | reverse complement strand
TAAAAGTTTGGCGTCAAAAAGACGCAAAAGATAAAGGCGGTTTAGAAACATACCAAATAAAAGATGTTTCAGAACATTCTTCATTTTTAGAGATGCTTGATTTATTAAATGAGCAATTAATTAATGAAGGAAACGAACCTGTAGCTTTCGATCACGATTGTAGAGAGGGTATTTGTGGGATGTGCTCACTTTATATTAATGGAGAGGCACATGGACCCGACAGAGGTGTAACGACTTGTCAGCTACACATGAGAATGTTTAAAGATGGAGATACTATTTTTATTGAGCCGTTTAGGTCCAAAGCATTTCCCGTATTAAAAGATTTAATTGTTGATAGAGGTTCTTTTGAAAGAATTCAACAAGCAGGAGGCTTTATATCAGTAAATACTTCAGGTAATACACAGGATGCAAATGCACTACCCATTGCTAAGCCAATGGCAGATAAAGCAATGGATGCAGCAACTTGTATTGGGTGTGGAGCTTGTGTGGCTACTTGTAAAAACTCTTCTGCAATGTTATTCGTTGCAGCAAAGGTTGCACAATTCTCATACTTACCTCAAGGACAAATTGAACGTAAAGAGAGAGTGCTTAATATGGTTGAACAAATGGATAAAGAAGGATTTGGTAATTGTACAAATACAGGGGCTTGTGAGGTTGAATGTCCAAAAGGAATATCGTTAGAGTTTATTGCTAGAATGAATAGTGAGTATTTAGGTGCTTCGATTAAGTCAGAAAATTAAAAGTATTTAATAATTTATAACAAGAAAGCCAGACATTAGTCTGGCTTTCTTGTTATAATACCCTGTCCCATCCTGAAATAAGTTGACACAAAAACGACGAGCTACATTATTATGAGGATTGAATTGAAGGGATGGATAACGGTTATGGTTTTCGAAATGATGGATTGGTTTTTCGGTTGTTTAAACAAAACTCTTGCATCGTTCAGGTTAACAGAAAATGCAATACAGGCAAGGGGGTAGAGTTTTTTATTAAATTTCCTTTAATAAAAAAACCGAAGAGAATATTCTCTTCGGTTTAAATTGATTTTTATTAAAAATTGTCAACCTATTTTAGGGCTACAGATTTAATTTAATTATTTCACAATTAATTTTTCTACTTGAACATTATCATCTGCATTAAACTCTATAAAATAAAGCCCTGAAGATAATTTATTTGTTTTATCGATATTCATTGTGTATTTACCAGCACTAAATGCAGTATTACTTACAACTTTAGTTACCTCTTTACCTAATACATCTCTAATTACAACATTTAAGTTAGAAACATTGTTCTTTAGAAAGAATGATAATGTTGCATTTTCATTCATTGGATTAGGATAAACCTTTAAATTATTTACTGGAGCAACTTCATTTATTCCAATTGTAGAAACGGTACCCATAATATTCAAATCGTCTAAAAAGAAGTTGTTTCCTCCATTATTCTTAAAATAAAACTTAAAACGAATATTTGTTTCTGTAGCTAAAGCACTTAAACTAACTGTAGCACTATCCCAATCTGAAGAGTTAGGCGTAAAAGCTGAATTGGTTGCTGTTGCTGTTGCCATTGAAGATCCAGCTTTTATTGCTAAAATACTCCATGAGCTTCCACAATCGGTAGATTTATAAATAATAAATTGATCATTACCTCCTGAAACTTTTTTAGCAAAAGCCCATTTATAAGTAAGTTTTGGATCGGTCATAGTTGATAAATCATAAGAAGGGCTAATTGCCTCAGTAATATCACCTGCACTATTAGAGTAATTATATACCCTTAAAGATTTACTTCCAGTAAAACTTGTCGTTGCTGTAGTTTGCCATCCATTTCCACTTTCTGTTTCAATAGTCCAATCATTACTAAATGATGTTGTTTCAAAACCTTCAGTAAAAGGAAGGATATAGTCGGCAGTAATACTACTTACAGTAATAATATTGTTTTTAACAGCAGGAGAAGCAAAACCAGCACCATTACCAGGAGAATATGTTACACCATAAACACCTTGCGTGCTATATGTAATCGCAGGATTAGCAACACCAGATGTGCTAGGGTTTCCTCCTGTAAAATCCCAAGCCCATTGATCGGGAGTTCCATTATATGTATTATAATCAGCAAAGTTTACAACTTCACCTTCACAAATATATTCTTTATCATAAGTAAAATCAGCTCCTAATAATTCACAAACAGGGTTTTGCACATAAGGGTCAGCAGTACCTGTGTTTGTTAAGTTAGAAGCACTCACAGCAATATTTCTTTTTCCAACACTAGAATTTAGTGCTGCCCACATTCTTTGTTTTTGTCCTTCAGTAAACATGGTTTCACAAAAATTATATTCCATATAATTTTGTCCATTATCACTGCTTCCGCATG
>CAXBPN010000302.1:0-2478 GCA_963977515.1 uncultured Flavobacteriales bacterium | reverse complement strand
TCTGAAATAATATTCTCCCCTACTTGTTTAGTGTAAGCATAAGGAGATTCAGGAAAATTCAATTTTGAGTTTTCTGTTACCGGCAATTCGGTAATATTTCCATATACTGAGCATGAGGAAGAAAATATAAAGTTGGGTATTTTTTGTTCCTTTTGAACTTTTAAAATATTAACCAATCCTCCTAAATTATTTTCATAATATTTTAACGGATTTTCAACCGAATCGCCAACCCATTTATGTGCTGCAAAATGGATTATTCCTTTAATATTTTGATATTGATTAACAACATCTAAAACATCGTTGTATTTTTTAAGATCTACTTTATGGAAATTGACTTTTTTACCCGTAATTCGCTCTATTCGAGCATAAGTATCTTCTGATGATGTTGAATAATCATCTATAGATACAACCTCCCAATCTGTGTTTTCTAATAGTTCAATTATGGTGTGTGAACCTATATATCCCGCTCCTCCAGTAACTAAAATTTGCATCTTTTATTTTTTGGGTAAAATTAATGAACTATATCAAACTGTTATTCTGAAAAACCGTATTTTTAATTAGAGATACTTTTCTTAACCAACAACTGTTTTCTTTACATCTGTAAATTCAAATTCAGTTTTGCTCCTAAAGCATTAAAAATTCGCATTACAGTTTCAAATGTCACATTTCCAGTGTTATTTTCAAGTCTAGAAATTTGAGCTTTTTTTACTCCAACTAATTTTCCTAATTGTTCTTGAGTTAGATTTCTTTTCTTTCGAGCAGATTTAATCATATCTCCAATCAATTCAAGTTTTAATTCAAATTCGTACTCATCCCTTTCTTTACTTCCCTTTTTTCCAATTAAAAGGTCTTCTGCTTGATCTAAAGTGTAACTTTTCATTTCTCTTTATTTTTAAAATATATTTTCCTAATATTTTCTGCTTTATCAATTTCTTTTTTATCTACTTTACTCGTTTTCTTTATAATTCCGTGAGTAGCAAAAACCAATGTTTCAGTTTTATCTTCTTTGTCCCAAAATGCTAAAAGCCGATATTGTATTCCTGAATATAGGGTTCTAAATTCCCAAATTTCATCATTTAATTTTTTGAAAAACTTTGGGTCAGATTGCTGTTCAGCTCTTCTTATGTTCTGAAGTATTTTCTTTCTAGCTTTAAGATTTTGCTTTTCAATGAACTCAAAAGCTTCTTCTAATAATTTTGTTTCAAATCGTGTTATCATTTTTGATTTAAGATCAAATACAGTACAAATATAACGAAAAGTTTCGTTAACTGTAAACTTTTGGGTGGATTTTTGTATTTGATAACAGGCTTTGGTTTCTCAATAAGCTAAATGCTAGCTCAGCTCAGCAGCAAAAATCTTTTAATTAATCATAATCTTCTTTCTAATGGTTTCTCCATTAAACTTAATTTCTACCACGTAAACACCATTAGCATACGCTCCTAAATAGAATTTCTGACGGTTTAATCCTTTTGTAGCTTCTGCATTATAAAGTGTAGCAACCTTTTTCCCAATATCATTAAATAAATTTATTTCAGCTTTATTTCCTTCTGGAACGATGTATTCTAGGTTCAGTTCGTTATTTGTAGGGCTTGGATAAATATTTATCAATTCAAATTTTAATAATGATTTACATAATTCATTGTCCGACAAGTCAACATCAATTGTATTATTTGGATTTAATGCTTCTACACATATTACATCAGGAATTTCGTTGCCTGGAATTTCAATTATTGATGAAAGTTCAACCAATTGTTGTGTGCCTGGTAAAATATTTCCTTCCCACTTTTCTAACACTTTTCCTGTGCTAGAATTATACAACATTAAATCTAAACGCTCTATTGCTACTACTCCTTTATTTGCTAATTGAGTTGTAATTTTCATTAAATTAGAGCTAGGCAATAACTCATAAGTTATGTTCTTAACTGCCACGTCAACGATTGGTTCTATTATTTGTATAGTATTAACTGTACTATCCTTACACCCATAAATACTTGTTGCCAAAAGGTTTACATCAAAAATATTAGAATCTACATAAGTATAAATAGGGTTATAACTTGTTGACGTATTCCCATCTCCAAAATCCCACAAATAAGTACTCCCTCCGAGTGAATTGTTGGTGAAATTAACTTGCAAAGGTGCTAACCCAATTGTTGGCGTAAAAGTAAAACCAGGAACAGGTAAAGGATGAACTGCAATTGTTTTAATTACAGAATCAGTACACCCAAAGCTATTCTCAACTTTTAATTTTAAGTTATAAATTCCAGTATCAGCTTGTGCAAATAAAAATTGAGGGTTTTCTATAGTAGAATTGTATCCTGTATTTAAAACTTCCCATTCCCAATAATTAATAACTCCAGCATTTGTTGTACTACTGTCAAATAACAGACTATTTGTTAACACACAAAAATCATCGCTAATAAAATTAGCTGTAGGCTTATCGTTTATTGTAATTGGGGTTAATAAGGTATCCCAACAACC
>CAXBPN010000301.1:0-2485 GCA_963977515.1 uncultured Flavobacteriales bacterium | reverse complement strand
ACAGAAGCTGCCAACATTAAATTTTTAAGGATGGGAGTTTTTTTCTTAGCAACAAGGCTGTCTATTTTGTGGTCGATAGTAAATAAAACAGAAGAATTAGTCGCATATTCCATTCCCTCTAATGCTTCAGAGCAAAAATCGCAATCAATCAAATGTTTTTGTATATCGTGTTCTTCCTTTTCAGAAAGTTGTTGGTTAATATACTTCAACATAGTTTCCTTTGAGATGCAAGTCGTTTTCGAAAATATGTGGTTGTGTAATTCTTTCATTTTATAACATTGTATTCATATAATTAGCTAAATTTCGTTTTCCATTTTGGATGTAACTTTTTACTTGTTTTGTTGTGTAGCCAGTTAATTCTGCTACTTCTTCGTATCTCTTTTCTTGTAAAAAAAACAAATCAATACAAACTCGTTGTTCTTCTTTAAGGGTTGTCATTCCTTGTTCTAAAGCGGTTAATTGTACCTCTTTTGTTTCTTTTTCGTGAGGTTCAAAATCAAAAGTTTCGGTATGATTATCTCCTAAACTATACTCATATTCATTTTCTCTTTTTTGTATCGTTTGGTTTTTACGTAATGCCATCAAACAATGGTTTCTACTTACACTATGCAACCAAGATTTAAAATTTTCAATGTTGTGCTTTTTTAAATCTTCTAATAAATTTTCAAATATTTGAATCACGGCATCTTTACTTTCATCCTCATTTTTATAATACTTTAAACAAACACCGTAAACCAAATGCGAATATCTTTTATATAACTCACCTACCAACTCAGTATCACCTTTCCTTTTATAGTCAGCAATTAGCTCAGCATCAGTTAGTGCTTTAATATTTTTTATTTTAAATAATCGCATTAATTAATTTTCAACTTTAAAGGTATACACTTTTACGTTGTTTTTATAGATAGATGATATTTTCATTTAAATTCCATAAAATAATTTTCATTTATTTATCAAGCTTTACAACCATTCATCATTTTAAGGGGTTTTTAATGTTAATTTTTTAATTACTTTTATAAGACTATAACCTAACTACTTAAAAATGAAATTATCAAACAAAGCCCTTTTAGGCGTTGGAGTATCACTTTTAGCTTACGCTTGTGGAAATAACGACAAGGCAACTACAGAAGAACCCCAAAAAGAAACAATAGCTGCTTTTGATTTAGCGAATATAGATTCAACAGCACTTCCATGTGAAGATTTTTATCAATATGCAATTGGTAATTGGCAAAAAAATAATCCAGTACCAGAAACAGAAGGACGATGGGGAAGTTTCAATATTTTAAATGAAGCAAATAATTTAAAGTTGAGAACTATTGTAGAGGATGCTTCAAAAAATAAAGGAAATAAAGGAACACCTTTACAACAAGTTGGTGATTTTTATACTTCTGCTTTAGATTCTGCTTTAGCAGATAAGTTAGGTATATCTCCAATGCAACCTTTATTGGATGAGATTGACGGGATTACTGATATTCAATCATTAGTAGAAACGATGGCTTCAGTTCGTAAAAAAGGATCAGGTTCTATTTTTGGTTATTATGTTCATACAGATGCCAAAAATAGTACAGAAAATATTTTGTACTTATCACAAGGAGGTATTGGACTTCCTGATAGAGACTATTATTTTCCGAAAGATGAAAGAGGTGAAAATATTTTAGCAGAATATGAAAAACATATAGCGGCACTTTTTGTTTTAGCTGGCGAAGCTGAAGAATCTGCTCAAACAATGGCGAAAAACATTGTGGCATTAGAAACTAGCTTTGCTAAAAACTCAATGACGAATGTGGAGCGTAGAAATCCAGTGGCAACTTATAACAGAATGAATCTTGAAGAATTACAAGCATTATGTGCTAACATAAATTGGGAAAGCTTTTTTAAAGCCGCAGAAATGAATGGCGTAAAGGAGTTAGTTGTAAGTCAACCTAATTATTTTAAAGGATTAAATGATGTGTTAACAGCAACGCCTATTGATACATGGAAAGCCTATGTAAAATGGCAAGCAATAAACGATTACTCATCGTATTTAAGTAGTGATTTTGCAAATCAAAAATTTGCTTTTTACTCAACTACCTTGAGTGGAATTAATGAAATGAAACCTCGTTGGAAAAGAGCTTTAGCTGCTTCTAATAGTTATGTAGGAGAATTAATTGGTAAGTTATTTGTAGAAAAACATTTTCCTGAAGAACAGAAAAAAAGAGTGTTAGGTTATATAGACAATATTGCTGCAGTATTTAAAGAAAGAGTTCAAACATTAGATTGGATGTCAGATTCTACAAAAACCAAAGCATTAGATAAGTTAGATAACTTTACTTATAAAATTGGTTATCCTGATAAATGGAAAGATTATAGCTCGGTGGATATTAAAAGCGATGCTTATTTGGCAAACATCTTTAACATGAATAAGTACAATTATAATGAGATGGTTGAGAAAATTGGAAAACCAATAGATAGAGATGAATGGGGAATGACACCACAAACTATTAAT
>CAXBPN010000300.1:0-2586 GCA_963977515.1 uncultured Flavobacteriales bacterium | reverse complement strand
CTGTGTCTCTAGGACCAATATGGCGATCTGAAAATTTCTGTATAGACATAATGTATATATGTTTGTTTTTTAAAAAGGCTAACAAATGTAACAAAAGAACAACATAAATTAGCTGTTTTTAAGCCAGGGTAAAAAAATAAAATAAATGTATTGTTGAAATGTTAAATTTCAAGTCAATTTCTTAATTGAAATTGTTTCTAGCGATAGAAATTTCTTCAATTAAACTTCGATTTTTTTCTGCACCATTTCCAATCACGATAATGTCAGCACCAGCATTATAAACCTCTGTTGCTGTGTCTGCAGATTTAATTCCACCTCCAATAATTAATGGTATATCTAAGTCCGATTTTGTTTGAGTTATCATTTCATTAGAAATGGACTGTTGTGCACCGCTACCACCATCAATATAAATTAATTTATGACCTAAATATTGTCCTGTTAAAGCTGTGTTTACTGCTTGTTCAGTATCATTATATGGTATAGGAGGTGTTTCACTCACTTTTATAGCGGTTGTTAAACTGCCACAATCCACCAACAAATAACCAGTAGGTATAATTTCTAAGTTGCTTGTTTTAAGTTTTGGAGTTGCTAAAAGTTGAGTGCCTATTAAAAATTCTGGGTTTCGACCAGAAATAAGAGATAAAAACAAAATGCCATCGGCCTTGGTACTAATGTGAGTATGATTTCCTGGAAAAAGCACTACTGGGATGGTCGAGTTTTCTTTTATGGCATGAACTGTATTGTCAATATTACCATTGGTAATTATGCTTCCTCCAACCAAGAAAAAATCAATTTTCACTTTATTACAAACTTGAATAGTTTTTAATAAATCAGCAAAATTTTGCTTGTCAGGGTCAATTAAAACCGCAAATAGCTTTTTTTCTTGCTTAACTTTTAAAGTAATATTATGGTAAATATCTTTGTTCATTTAGAGGCAATATTAATAATTACAAAGTATATACTAATAGGTAATCATCAATTTTCTCCCACTCCATTTTTATTTCTGTTTTAAAATCAGGCATGTTAATTACTCCTGAAAAAGAATTCTCTTGTTCAGAAAAACCTTTAATAAATAGATTTTCAATAAACAAAACCTCTTTTTTACCATAGTATTTATAAAGGGCTTCTTTTGCTCCCCAATAAAGTGTTAAATGCTCATGAGATGTAATGTTTTTTAAATCATCGTTATTTAAGAACTTATGTTTAATTCGTTCTACTTTCGTAGTTACTTTTTCAATATCAATTCCACAATATTTTGTTGAATTTATAATAATTGCTACATAATCACCCGAATGAGAAATAGAAATATTCCAATTATTACTTAAACTAGGCTTCCCTAATTTGTCGTAAATAATTTCTACATCATTAAAAAAGTGGTTTAATAATAAGCGAGTTGCAATCCATTGTTTAATACGATTATCACTTTTTGTTTGGGGAATTTCACTCAAATTTATATTTAAACCAGCAGCTTTATTTATTAAACCTTCTTGATTTTCAGTAATATGCCAAACACCAACTTTAATGTTGTTAGCTATGTTTTTTTGTTGAAATAGTGGCATTTTACTTAAAGTTGTTATGTTATTTCTTAAATTTGTAATCCTTAAAATTATAAAACTATAACTAAATGAGTACACAAGTGGAAAGATTACCATACAAAGTTAAAGATATTACCCTTGCTGAATGGGGTAGAAAAGAAATTAGATTAGCTGAAGCAGAAATGCCAGGATTGATGAGTTTAAGAGAGGAGTTTGGTGCATCTAAGCCTTTAGCGGGAGCTAGAATTGCAGGATGTTTACATATGACGATACAAACAGCAGTTTTAATTGAAACATTAACAGCTTTAGGAGCTGAGGTTACATGGTCTTCATGTAATATTTTCTCAACACAAGACCAAGCTGCTGCTGCAATTGCTGCAACAGGAGTGCCTGTTTATGCTTGGAAAGGTTTAAGTGAAGAAGAATTTGATTGGTGTATTGAGCAAACATTATTTGCTTTTGAAGGTGGAAAACCATTAAACATGATTTTAGATGATGGTGGTGATTTAACTAACATGGTTTTTGATAGATACCCAGAATTAACAAAAGGGATTAAAGGATTATCAGAAGAAACGACTACTGGTGTTCATAGATTATACGAAAGAGTATTAAATGGAACGTTGGTAATGCCTGCAATCAATGTAAATGATTCGGTTACTAAGTCTAAATTTGATAACAAATATGGATGTAAAGAATCGTTAGTTGATGCAATTAGAAGAGCTACAGATGTAATGATGGCTGGTAAAGTTGCTGTTGTTTGTGGTTATGGAGATGTTGGTAAAGGTTCTGCTGCTTCGTTAAGAGGTGCTGGAGCAAGAGTTATTGTAACGGAAATTGACCCAATTTGTGCTTTACAAGCTGCAATGGATGGTTTTGCTGTTAAATTGTTAGAAAATGTAATCGGTGAAGCTGATATTATTGTAACTACAACAGGAAATAAAGATATTATCCAAGGGCAGCATTTCGAAGCAATGAAAGATAAAACGATTGTTTGTAACATTGGTCACTTTGATAATGAAATTGATGTTGCTTGGTTAAATAAAAATTACGG
>CAXBPN010000299.1:0-2587 GCA_963977515.1 uncultured Flavobacteriales bacterium | reverse complement strand
TACTACGCTATTGTACCAGGTTTTATGGTAAAATACAAATTAAGAACTAACGAATACGTAAAAGAAGTAAAAGCACCCATTACTATTTTTCATGGTACAGAAGATAATATTATACCCGTTGAAAATGCTTATAAATTAAAAGAATTATTAAAACCACCAACCGACACATTAATTATAGTTGAGGGTAAAACCCACCATGGCGTTGGTAGTTGGATAGAATATAAAAGTGAATTGGTTAAGATTTTGGAATAAAACTTATATTAGATGTTTATATGGTACGAATAAATACATTCAGTGTTTTTATTCGACTATTGTATTCAATTAATTATTAATTCAATATATGAATGAAAATGAAAATGAATGTTTACTCAAGTCCGGTTAGGTATTATTTTAATGAAGAAGGAGTTTTAATTCATATTAAGAGAGGTTTATCTTCAGTTGATAAACTTTATAATGAAATATTAACAGTTACTCAATCTCTTTGATAATGATTTATAAACAAAAATATTTATTTTAAAAACTGCCTTAATTTATTAAGGCAGTTTTTGTTTAAACAAGTCAGTTTTTCTTAATACCTTAGCTTTAAATGAGCAAAAAGCTAAACATACTTTTTTTGGCATCTTGGTATCCAAACAAATTGCTACCAAAAAATGGAAATTTCATTCAACAACATGCATTAGCAGTATCGCAATATTGTAATGTAAGTGTGTTACACATTATTGCTCAAAATCAAGATGAAAAATTTAAAATCGATACTATAGAAAACAATAGCGTTTATGAAGTGATTGTTTATTATAAAAAAATTAATGGCAACTCTCCTCTTCATCAGTATAGAAAATTAAAAAGAAGAGAACAAGCTCATTTATTAGGGTATGAACTTATCCTAAAAAAAGTAAAGCAAATTGATCTTACTCACTTAAACGTCGTTTTCCCCGCTGGAAATTTTGCATTTTATCTTAAAAAGAAATTCAATATCCCTTACATTATTAGTGAAAATTGGACGGCGTTATTAGAAAGTACACCAACTCAATTAGGAACCATTACAAAAAAGATAGTTCAAAAAATATTAGACAATGCTGATGTTTTATGCCCTGTTTCTGAAGATTTAAAACAAGCGTTACAAAAGCTAACCAAAAATCCAAATTATCAGATTGTACCCAATGTGGTAAACTCGAACATCTTTAAATATCAAGAACACAGCTCTAAAAACAAGATACTACACATCTCTAATTTAAAAGATGAACACAAAAATATTACTGGAATTTTAGACACCATAAAAGAACTGAGTAAAACAAAAAGTGATTTCTTTATTACCATTGCTGGTAATGGCGATTTTAATTATTTTAATCAATATGCTTCAAAAATTGGAATTCCAGCTAATCTATATAAAATTGAAGGCTCAAAATCTACCGAAGAAGTTGCTCAATTGATGCAAGAACATAATTTGTTTTTATTGTACAGTAATTATGAGAATTTACCATGTGTAATAGCTGAGGCTTTAGTTTCGGGTATGCCCGTTTTAACTTCTAAAGCTGGAGGGACTGCCGAAATGGTAAATGAAACTAATGGCATAGTTATTCCTTCTAAAAACAATAAAATCTTGCTAGAGAAGTTAAACTACATGCTCGACAATTTAACAGAATATAACTGCAAAGAAATTTCAAAGAAAGGAAAAGAAAAATACAGTTATGAGGCTGTCGGCAAACAGTTTTTAGCTATTTACACCAAATTGTTGAGTAAGTAATTTTGTACGGTTTTACCATCATATATAATAATACATCGCAATTTTCAATTGAAAATTCAAAATCGATTTCATATCAAAACCATTCTTTTTTTTACGAACAAAGCAACAAGTTTTTAAACGATAAAATATTTACTGAAACACCTGATTTTATTATTGGTATTGATGGTGTTATTTTAAACCTAACACATCTAAAAAGCCAACATCAATTAACTGATTACACAACTCTTATTCTTCATTTGTTTAAGAACAATCCTCAATTCTTTACTGAGTTTAAAGGTGATTTTTCAGGCTTTATTTTTAATAAAAAAACGGAAGAGTTAATCTGTTTTACCAACCATGTTGGCTCACAAAAATTGTTCTACTCACAAGTAGATCAATCAACCATTATTAGTCATAAACTGCAACACATAACCAATTTTAGAAAGGACAATACGTTAAATACAGCAGCGGCTTATGAGTTATTGACTTTTGGTGGAATGATAGAAAACAAAACACTAGTAACAGATGTTTATCGTTTATTGGGTGGAGAACAACTTGCTGTCACTCCTACCTCATTTAAAGTATCAAAGTATTTCGATTTTAATACGATTAAAATCACCGAGACAGACAGTAAAAAAGCCATTCAAAAACTAGATGAGCTATTTACCGATTTAATAGTCTTAGAATATGAAAAGGATAAAGAATACGATTACGAACATTTCGCCACATTAAGCGGTGGTTTAGACTCTCGAATGAATGTAATGATAGCAAACAAAATGGGCTATCAAACTCATAACTTTTGTTTTTCGCAATCGGGTTATGACGACCATAAAATAGCTGAACAAATTAGTAAAGACCTCAACA
>CAXBPN010000298.1:0-2621 GCA_963977515.1 uncultured Flavobacteriales bacterium | reverse complement strand
AGTAGAACAGGAATTTAATAATTTAAAAAATGTAGCATAGTCCTTAAAAAAATTGTCCGAGTAAATGTAGTAAGTCCACAATTGCTGATGCTATTTTAGATAGGCTAGTTCACTCCGCACATAGAATAGATTTAAAAGGTGAATCTATGAGAAAGAAATTGACAAAAAAATACTAACTTTAAACTGAATATGAAACGATTTTTAACAAGTGATTTTGACTGCTCAATTTAATCCGGCATGAGTGGTTCACTTTGACCGAATTTTCCACTCTAGCCTCCCGATAATTATCGGGATGAGCTAATCCCCCATTTTATTAAAACATAGGTCTTACCGGCGTATTATTTAATACTTTTTCAATAGTTTCCATTATTGCTGGAGTAAGTTTAGCTTTTGCATCAACAGCTTTAAAGTTCTCTTTTAGTTGAGCGGTTTTACTTGCACCCAACATTACAGTACTTACATTCTGGTTCTTTAAGCACCAAGCAATTGCTAAAACTGGTAAACTCAAGCCTAAATCTTTTGCAATTTTTTCTAACTTTTCAACACGTTTTAAATTGTCTTTAGTTACAACACTATCTTTTAACCAATCCATTCCGTCCATTGTTAATCGGGTAGATTTTGGTTCAGTTTTTTGATTGTATTTGCCCGTTAAAACTCCTGAAGCTAAAGGAGACCAAATAGTTGTTCCTAATCCAACTGTTTTATAAATTTGGTCAAACTCAACTTCAATTTTAGCTCTGTGTAGCATGTTGTATTGAGGTTGTTCCATAGTTGGACCAATTAAGTTGTATTGCTTGGCTAGCATGTGTGCTTCCATAATTTCTTGAGCACTCCACTCTGATGTTCCCCAATATAAAATTTTACCTTGAGTAATTAAATTGTGCATTGCCCAAACTGTTTCTTCAATTGGTGTGTTTTTATCTGGACGGTGACAGAAAAATAAATCTAAATAATCTAATTGTAATCTCTCTAAAGCTTGATGGCAAGCTTCAAAAATGTGTTTTCTGCTTAACCCATTTTGGTTAGGTTTTGTATTTTCAGTTCCTCTATAACCAAAAAATACTTTACTAGAAACGGTATAAGAATCTCTATCCCACTTCATTTTTTTCAACACTCTTCCCATTACTTTTTCAGATTCTCCACGAGCATAAATTTCAGCATTGTCAAAAAAGTTCACACCGTTATCATACGCCAATTTCATTAAGTCTTCGGCAGTGTTATTTTTAATTTGTTTGCCAAAAGTTAACCAACTGCCTAATGATAATTCGCTTAATTGTAATCCCGATTTTCCGAGCCTTCTATATTCCATAATTTAAAAAGTGTTTTTAATTATGGTGTAAAGGTATTACAAAATATAGAATTACTGGTTTTATAATTAACTTAATAATGAAGTGTTACAGAACCAATTTCGAAATGACGAATATTGTTGATGTCGTAATAAGTTAGTTTCCAAATATAAACACCTAAAGGGCTTAATTGACCTTTAAAAGTTCCATCCCAACCCATGTTTAATTCGTTGGTTTCAAATAGTTTTTCTCCCCACCTGTCAAAAATGCTAAATGAGTAACCTTTTTCTACTAATCCAAATCCTTTAGGGAAAAAAATTTCATTAAAACGATCACCATTTGGTGTAAAAGCATTGGGTACATATATGTTATATTCTCCTTTTATAATAACCAATTTTTGTATAGAATCGGTACAATTATTTTGGTCGGTTACTGTTAAGGTTACCATATATTTACCTGTATCTGATGGAAAAGTGAAAGTTGGGTTGTTAACGATACTAGTTCCTAAGTCATCAAAATTCCAGTTCCAACTTTTTATATTGTAATAAGATTCGTCAGAAAACTCAACAGTAGGGTTAAACATTGTAGCAGGATCAGGAGTGGTTGAAAAATCAACTTCTGGTAAACTATAAACAGTAATATAATCTGAATAAATAGCATTACCAACACAACCTCCCATTGCTGCAGGAGCTGTTACAGTTAATGAAACATCATAGCTACCAGCATTATAATATTTTACACTATCAATATTAAAGATGTTTGTATCTGTTGTAAATAAATTTTCAAATGTCCAATTAACAGAATCAACCATAGTGGGATTGGTAGTGTTTGTAAAGTTTACTTCAAAACCTTCTAACGATTCACATCCATTTAAATTGCTACCAATAAAAGAAACCACTGGCTCAGGATTTACTATAATAGTAACATCACCAGAAGCAATTGGAGAACAACCATCATTAACCGTTACTGTATATTGAGTTGTTAAAGTTGGAGATACAGTTTGATTTTGCCCATTTCCTAAACCATTATCCCAAGTAAAAGTATATGGACCACCATTTCCACCAAAAGGACCAATAGTACTAAGATTAGTTGATTCGCCTGGGCATATAGCAATATCATATGATGTGGCGATTATATTTAAAGGAGGATACATATAAATATTTGCATTAACGATATTTGAAGGACAACCATTACCATCTTGTGCACTTACCGTGTAAACTGATGCAAATGAGGGGTTTACGATTAGGTTGTCAATAGTTGAGCTAACGTTAATACCTGGACCAGGGCAAACGCATCTAAATTATCATAACCTTCCGTAAATATTCATTATCCCAT
>CAXBPN010000297.1:0-2677 GCA_963977515.1 uncultured Flavobacteriales bacterium | reverse complement strand
TACCTCCTGGAGTAGCTGAAATAGCGATGCCTCCAACAACAAACGCTGCAAAAACTGCATTTATACTTAAATTAGATGTTTCGGGTAAAGCAAAAGCACAAACCCACAACATTAAAACATAACAAACCCAAATAAATAAAGTGTGAGTCACATAAGCTGTTCTTTGTTTTAGTTTAAGAATGGTTGTAACACCTTCAAATAAGCCTCTAATAATTCCTTTTACTTTTTCTTTAATTTTAGGAATGCTCATAACTACAATACCACCGAAAATCACAACTCCAACCACTAAAAAATAACCCCAAGTAGGAATTCCACCTCCTGATTTTCCTGTGTCTTTAATCGAATTAAAAGCCTCTAAATCTTTTTGAAAATATAAAGTAATTCCCATTACAATACCCAACATTATTACATCAATTATTCGCTCAACGATAATGGTTCCAAACACTTTTTCGAAAGGGGCTTTTTCTTGGAATTTAGCATAATAACCTGCTCGTGCAACCTCTCCAGAACGTGGAATTGTAAGGTTTATTAAATAGCCAATCATTACGCTATGATACATTTTCCAAAAATTTGGAGTATGTCCTAAAGGTGATAATAAATATTTCCAGCGGTAAGCCCTACTCATGTGACTTAACAACATAATTATAATCCCAATAAAAATAAATCTATAGTCTGCTTTTATAAAAGCATCTTTTAAATTTTGGAGTTCAATTGCAGTAAGATTTGTAATAAAAAACCATGTAAGATATATGCCTATCCCTAATGGGATAATAATTTTAAGAGCGGCTATAAGTCCTTTTTTCAAAAATGGTTATTTTAATTTATTGGTAGTTTCATCAGGGAAAATCAATGTTGGTTTAAACGATTTTGCTTCTTCAAAATCCATAATTCCATAAGAGATAATAATGACAATATCGTTTACGGCAACTTTACGTGCTGCTGGTCCATTTAGGCAAACTTCACCTGAACCTCTAAGTCCTTTTATCACATAAGTTTCAATGCGTTCGCCATTGTTAATGTTGACGATTTGAACTTTTTCTCCTTCAATAATATTAGCCCCTTCCATTAAATTTTCATCAATGGTAATGCTGCCAATATAATTTAAATCAGCCTCAGTTACTTTAACTCGGTGTATTTTCGACTTTACTACTTGTACTTGCATAATTAGATGCAAAATTAATTAAATATTGTGATATTATCTATCAACCTTACATTACCCATATTTACTGCTGTAAATGCCACACAATAATCAGATTGATCCCAATCTACTATTGGTTGAAGTGTATTTCCATCAGCGATGTCGAAATATTCTAATTCAAACTTATTTGATTTGATCAAATTGTCGGCAAAATAAGCCTTCATTTCACCTATAGAACTTGCAGAATATTTATGTTTGATATTGGATAGTAATTCGAAAATGATTTTAGCTTCTTCTCTTTCTTCTTTGCTTAACCTTTCATTTCTTGAACTCATTGCCAAGCCTGTTTCTTCTCTTAAAATAGGGCAGCCTACAATTATTGTTGGGCTATTTATTTGTTTTACCAATGCCTTAACAATTGCTAATTGCTGAAAATCTTTCTCTCCAAAAAAAGCATACGTAGGATTAATAATTTCAAAAAATCGTTGAATAACATTTGCTACTCCGTTAAAATGTCCTGGGCGATGTTCGCCTTCCATTACTTTGCCTAAAGCTCCAAAATCAAACTCTTTAAATGTATAATTATCATACATTTCTTCTACGGTCGGTAAAAAAACAACATCACATTTTTTTTGCTCCAACAATTTTAAATCTTGCTCAACATTTCGAGGGTATTTTTCTAAATCTTCTTTTTTATTAAATTGAGTAGGGTTTACAAAAATACTACAAACTGTTAAGTCACATTGCTGTTGAGCCGCATCAATCAATGATAAGTGCCCTTTATGCAAGGCTCCCATTGTAGGTATAAACCCAACAGATTTGTTTGTGTTTCCTTGCAAATAATGCTGCAAGGTGCTTACACATTTAAAGATTAACATCTATAATATAGTTCAATTTTCTCACAAAATAAATAATTATTAATGTAATTATAGTTTTTTAACACATTGAACTTCCTATTAAAACTTGACTTACAGCTTAAAATATCGTATCTTTGCAACTTATTTCTATAAACTGCTCTATGAAAAAGAAGAAAATTTTATTTATTTCCCAAGAAATTACCCCTTATTTAGAAGAAACAGAATTATCACTTATTGGTCGCCATTTACCTCAGGGCATACAAGAAGCAGGTAAAGAAATTAGAACGTTTATGCCCAAATTTGGCTGTATAAATGAACGTAGAAACCAATTACATGAAGTAATTCGTTTATCAGGAATGAATTTAATCATTAACAATAATGACCATCCTCTAATTATTAAAGTTGGATCTATTCAACCCGCAAGAATGCAGGTTTATTTTATTGATAGTGAAGATTTCTTTCAAAGAAAAGCTGTTTTTCATGATAAAGAAACAGGTAATTTTTTTGAAGATAACGATGAAAGAGCAATTTTCTTTGCAAGAGGTGTATTAGAAACTGTTAAAAAATTAGGTTGGGTTCCAGACATTATCCACTGTCATGGTTGGATGACTAGTTTAGTTCCTTTATATATCAAAACATCGTATAGCAAAGATCCTATTTTTGAAAACTCAAAAGTTGTCTT
>CAXBPN010000296.1:0-2687 GCA_963977515.1 uncultured Flavobacteriales bacterium | reverse complement strand
CTTTCTTTTGTTCTGGATTAAGAATTAACTCTTTTGCAAAAGGCATGGAAATAGCCAATTGATTCGCCAATAGCTTATGAATATTAACTTCGTTTTTCTCAATTATTGTTGCATTTACCAACTGCTCTAGCTGATTAGCCAACAAAGCTGGTGTAAGAAATAGAAAAACCCAAAAACAAATATTCTTCATTGTTTATACAAATAATCGACACTCTTTTTTTAACCACATAGCAACATAATTTTATAACCTAAAAACAAAAAAGCTACACAATAGTTTATCCCGATTTATCGGGATAACTATGATTAACTCAAAACCCTCCTTCCATTTAACAACAAACTATGTTGCTATGTGGTTTATCTTACACAAACCCTTTTAATTTAAAATTAGTGCAATTCGTGTCAAAAAAATTTGGCTGAGTTGCTTTTCAGTACTTTTGTAAGTAACGCTAAAGTATTAATATTATTCAAATCCATTGAAATACAAAAAAAATAATCGTTCAACTGTTCTAGAAAACAAAAAATCTGAACCCAAAAAGATTGTTGGAGATGTTAGGGCAAAAAAACACCTTGGTCAACATTTTTTAACCGATTTAACCATTGCTCAAAACATTGTAAACGGACTTACTTTAGCGGGAGGTTACAAAAAGGTGTTAGAAATTGGTCCAGGAATGGGGGTGTTAACTCAATTTTTAATTCAAAACAAAAACTACCAAACTTATCTGATAGATATTGATACAGAATCTATCCTTTATCTAAAAAAACACTTTTCTGGTCTTGACGACAAAATTATAGAAGGCGATTTTCTAAACATGGATTTAGAAACGATAACTGGGAAAGAACCTTTTGCTATAATTGGAAACTTCCCTTACAATATTTCAACTCAAATACTTTTTAAAGTTTTAGACTATAAAGACCAAGTTCCTGAAGTTGTTGGAATGTTTCAAAAAGAAGTAGCTGAGAGAATAGCTTCAGAACCAGGAAGTAAAGTTTATGGTATTACAAGCGTGCTGTTACAAGCATTTTATGATATTGACTACTTATTTACGGTGGATGAACATGTGTTTGATCCACCTCCAAAAGTGAAATCGGGAGTAATTCGTTTAACAAGAAATAAAAAAAGCAAATTAGCTTGTAATGAAGTACTTTTTAAAACTGTTGTAAAAACAGCATTTAACCAACGGAGAAAAACATTAAGTAATTCATTAAAACCTTTTTTAAACGAAACACTTAAAGAAATGCCTGTATTTCGCCTTCGCCCGGAACAATTATCCGTTGAACAGTTTGTTGAGTTAACCAACCTATTAGAACCACTTACAAAGTAGCTAAAGCCAGACTATTTTTGTAGCTTTGCATCCGCTCAAAACAAGTAATAATGCAGTTCGAATTAACTAAAGATTTTCTAGACACTTTAAACTTTGCCGTTGAACAAAACAACGAAGTAAGGGTTTTGGAGCTTATTGACGGTCTTCAACCTGCTGATGTTGCTGAAATTATTGATGAACAAAGTTTAGAAGAAGCAATTGCTTTTTACCAATTTTTCTCCCAAGACCAAGCTGCTGATATTCTTATTGAACTAGATGAAGATTCAAGAGAGCGGATTTTAAACTCACTTTCGTCAGAAGAAATTGCTAAGCAATTTATTGACAACATGGATTCTGATGATGCTGCCGATGTTTTGGCAGAAATGACAGATGAAAAAAAGAATGAGGTAATTTCTCACATTGAAGATTTTGAACAGGCAAGTGATATTGTTGACCTTTTAGGTTATGAAGAAGATACTGCTGGTGGGCTAATGGCGAAAGAGCTTGTTAAAGTTGATATTAATTGGGATATTAAAACGTGTATAAACGAATTAAGAAAACAATCTCAAGATATAGAGCAAGTTTATACTGTTTATGTTGTTGACGATAAAAACATTTTACAAGGAATTGTTTCTTTAAAACGATTATTATTAACTCCTGACAACAAAAAAATAAAAGATATTTATAAAGACAATATTATCTCTGTTAAGGTTGATGTGAAAGATGAAGAGGTGGGGAACATCATGGATAAATACGATTTAGTTGTTATTCCTGTTGTTGATGAAATAGGAAGATTATTAGGAAGAATTACCATAGATGATGTTGTTGAAGTAATTAAAGAAGAAGCTGAAAAAGATTACCAAATGGCTTCTGGTATCTCTGAAAATGTAGAATCTTCTGATAGTGTTTGGCTGCTTACTCGAGCTAGATTACCTTGGCTTTTTATTGGTTTGTTTGGTGGTATTCTTGGTGCAAGAGTTATTGGAAATTATGAACATGCTTTACAACTACATCCCGAAATGGCAATATTTATTCCTTTAATTGCAGCAATGGCAGGAAATGTAGGTGTTCAGTCATCAGCAATTGTAGTGCAAGGTTTAGCAAACAATTCTCTAGGCCTAGATGGTTTATGGAATAAACTACTTAAAGAATTAGGCGTTGCCTTAATAAATGGCATTGTGCTATCTAGTCTTATTTTTGGATATTGTTTCTTTTTTGAGGCTTCAATGTCATTAAGTTTAACTGTTAGTACTGCTTTATTATCCGTAATTATTTTTGCGGCTTTATTTGGCACAATAGTCCCTTTAATCTTAAACAAATATAAAGTTGATCCAGCACTAGCAACAGGTCCATTTATTACTACTGTGAACGATATTTTTGGTCTCT
>CAXBPN010000295.1:0-2687 GCA_963977515.1 uncultured Flavobacteriales bacterium | reverse complement strand
TTCTTTTGCGATAGAAAAGAAGAAACAAAACTACTCAACAATTATATTGCTAATGCTGTAAACATTACATTATTTGCAAAACGAAGGTTGGGAAAAACAGGATTGCTTCATCATCTTTTTTACCAATACAGAAACAACACTAAAGTAGTTTGTATTTATGTAGATATTTTAGCCACCAATAATTTAATAGAATTTACTAACTATATGGCTACAGCCGTATATAATGCTTTTCCGCCTCAAAAATCGTTGGGTAAAAAAATAATGGAATTGTTTCAACGATTCAGACCAACGATAAGTTTTGATGAATTAACAGGCAATCCATCATTAAGTTTAACTATTACAACAGCAGATCAAAAAAACAATACCATAGGTAATATTTTAAATTTTTTAGACAGTCAAAACATTAAAATTGTTTTTGCCATTGACGAATTTCAACAAATACTCGATTATCCCGAAAAAAATACGGAAGCCATATTAAGAACTCAACTACAACAGCTTAAAAATACTTCGTTTATCTTTTGCGGTAGCAATCAAAAAATGATGCACGAAATATTTAATTCAGCCAAACGTCCTTTTTTTGCCAGTTGTACCAATATGAGTATAGACTACATTCCTAAAAAAGAGTACAAAAAATTTATTAAAAAACATTTTAATAATGTGGGCAGAACAATTGATGAGGAGTGTTTAGATTTTATTTGTGATTGGACAATGTTACATACTTTTTATACGCAATATTTTTGCTACACTTTATTTGCTTTAAATAAAGTAGATAATGGAATTAGCGAGGCAAAATTAGCGGCACAAACCATCTTAAAGTTAAACGAAAATACCTTTTATCAGTATAAAAATTTACTAACCGAATCGCAATGGAAATTTTTAATTGCAGTGGGTAAAGAAACAAAAGTAGTTCAACCCAATGCAAAAGATTTTATAGCTACTTACCAATTAGGAACGCCTTCTTCTGTTACCCGAAGTTTAGCATCGCTACTAACCAAAGAAATGTTGTTTTATAACACCAGCGTTGAAAAACCTTATTATGAAGTTTACGATAAGTATTTAATGCGGTGGATCCAATTTAAGTACTAAATAATACCAATTTAAAATCAAAAAGCCTGATAATTTCGTTATTTAGCAGAGTGGTCGGATGACTTTAGGCTAATTAATACAGTCATCCGACCACTTGTGATTCAAAACACCTTTAGGGACTTTTGAAATTAAATTGGTATAAAACAATTATTTGTAACCTAAATCAAAAATTATCCGTTTAGTATAACTCACATAATCAAACTGTTATGCTAAAACGAACTTTGTTTTTTGGTAATAATTACCACCTTAACACCGAAAATTTACAATTAAAAGCTACTTGCAAGCAAACTGCCGAAATTAAAACCGTACCGATTGAGGACATTGGTTTTATTGTATTTGAACATCCACAAATAACCTTTACGCAAAGTGTAATGCAGTTGCTTGCCGAAAATAATACGGCAGTAGTTTTTTGTGATGCTAAATTTCATCCTTCATCGATGTTATTGCATTTAGACACCAACCAAGTACAAACCGAACGCTTTAAAGCTCAAATTAATGCCAGCGAACCATTAAAAAAACAATTGTGGCAACAAACCATAAAAGCTAAAATTACCAATCAAGCAGCAGTATTGGAGTTAAGCAATAAAGAAGGAACTGAAGCTTTACAGTATTTAAGCAAACAAGTGTTAAGTGGCGATACTACGAACCAAGAAGCACAAGCAGCTCGGAGGTATTGGAGTAAGTTGTTTGATGAAAATTTTACCAGAGAGCGTTATGGAATTGAACCTAACCCTGCTTTAAATTATGGTTATGCCATTTTAAGAGCAGCAACTGCCCGAGCTTTATCTGGTAGTGGTTTATTACCCACTTTAGGTATTCATCATCGCAACAAATACAACAGCTATTGTTTGGCTGATGACATTATGGAACCTTACCGTCCTTTTGTAGATGTATTGGTAGTAGAAATGCAAGCGCAAGGTTTAAATTGTGGTGAATTGGGTAAACAAGAAAAAGCTCATTTATTACAATTGTTAACGCAAGATGTAAAAATGAATGGTAAAAAAAGTCCGTTAATGGTGGCGTTAAGCAATACTTCGGCTTCATTAAGTCGCTGCTTTGAGGGGAAAGGGAAGAAAATAAGTTATCCTGAACTTATTTAAGAATCTGCCATTCAGAATGCGGTTTTGTCTGAAATTTATTTCAGTGACAAAACAAAATGATGAATCTAATAGCGTGCATTAAATGTAGATTCTTCACTTCGTTTTACAACTCCGTTAAAACGGAGGTAAAACATTGTTCTGAATGACATCATACTTTTTATCTTACCCTTCGATAGGCTCAGGATGACAAAAAAATAACACGATGAAAAAAACAATTACATACTCACGATTAAACGCTTACCGAATTATGTGGCTATTTGTATTTTTTGACTTACCAACCAACACGAAGAAAGAACGTAAAGCTGCATCAGGTTTTCGAAAAAACTTGTTGCGTGATGGTTTTACGATGATGCAATACAGTGTTTATACCCGTCATTGTGCCAGTAAAGAAAGTGCCGATGTGCATGTAAGAAGAATTAAAGCAATGTTACCCGAATCGGGGCATGTAAGTATTACCCAAATTACCGATAAACAGTATGGTAATATTATTAATTACTGGGG
>CAXBPN010000294.1:0-2710 GCA_963977515.1 uncultured Flavobacteriales bacterium | reverse complement strand
CACTAACTTTTTATGATCCAGCAATAGTTACTGATGATTTAGTTGACATGCTTTATGATATTGTAATGGACAAAGGAAAGTTAATAAGAGTGCTTTCTATTGCCAAATCAGCAATTAGACACAACATGAGTGAAGATATTCCTAATTACAAAATGCCAGTTTGCTTAATATGGGGTAAAAACGACAATGTTACACCACCTCATGTTGCCGATGAGTTTCATGAAAAATTCCCAGATTCAGATTTATTCTGGATTGATAAATGTGGACATGCCCCAATGATGGAACACCCAAAAGAATTTAACCAAATTTTAGGCGATTGGTTTAAAGCAAAATTTAATTTTTAATGAAAATCAATTCAGCTGAATTCGTCATTAGCAACACCAAATTAGATTTATGCCCTAAACCCGACAAAGCTGAATATGCTTTTATTGGTCGTTCTAACGTGGGCAAATCTTCGCTAATTAACTACATCGTCAACAATAAAAATTTAGCTAAAACCTCTGGAAGACCTGGAAAGACACAACTAATTAACCACTTCATCATCAACGAAGAATGGTATCTTGTAGATTTACCTGGCTATGGTTATGCAAAAACTTCAAAAAAAAATAGAGCTAAATGGGAACAGTTTATCTCTGATTATATTCTACAACGTGAAAGCTTATTAAATCTTTTTGTTTTAATCGACTCTAGGCTTCCTGCTCAAAAAATAGATTTAGATTTTATGGAATGGCTTGGCGAAAAAGGAATACCTTTTTCTATTGTTTTTACAAAAATAGACAAGCTTTCGAGTACTCAATTGCATAAAAACTTATCAGCATACAAAAAAGAAATGCTAAAATTTTGGGAAGAAATGCCCATTCATTTTTCCACTTCTGCTTCTGGCAAAACAGGAAAGGAAACCATCCTAAATTATATTGAAGCAATTAATCAAACTTACCAGAAATAAATAATTATTTCTTTTTCCTCCTCTTACTATTCTGTTTCTTTTCTACCTTAGCTTTTTGCTCGGCGGTTAAAATGCTGTTAATCTTTAAATTACGATTATTTTTCAATTCTTTTTTTTGTTTTTCTAATTGTTTGATTTCTTGATTGAGCACTTTTTTTTGTTCTGTATAGTCAACATAAATTAATCTAACTTTCTCGTATTGTTCTTCCGACAAACCCAATTCTTTCTTTAATTCATCAGCTAATTCAATACTTTTTTCCTCAACACTATTTTTAGACTCTTCCTTTTGTGCGTAACAAAAAGATGTTAAACCCAACATTAATACAATAATTACTATTCTCATTATATATCTTTTAAAATAATTGATTCGAAAGTTAACTATTTTTAACCTACATCCCATTTTTGGAGCATAATAATCTCACATTTGAGTAGTTTTTGATAAAAAATATTAAGTACCTTTGACTTTGACCAAAATTTATTAAATGGCGACATACAATACTGGGAAATTACTTAGGCAGATTAACTTACCTAGCGATTTAAGAGCTAAAATAACTGAAGATGAACTTCCTCAATTATGTGATGAATTAAGAGACTTTATTATTGATGTTGTATCTCAAAAAGGTGGTCATTTTGGAGCAAGTTTAGGTGTTGTTGAATTAACTGTTGCTTTGCACTATATATTTAACACCCCATATGACAAATTAGTCTGGGATGTCGGTCATCAAGCTTACGGACATAAAATTTTAACTGGAAGAAGAGAACTATTCCATACCAATAGAATCTACAAAGGAATTAGTGGTTTTCCAAAACCATCAGAAAGCGAATATGATTCATTTGCTGTAGGACATTCTTCTACATCTATTTCTGCAGCTTTAGGTATGGCTGTCGCATCAAATTATTTAAAAGAAGAAGATAGGCAACATGTTGCCATTATTGGTGATGGATCTATGACAGCTGGAATGGCATTTGAAGGCTTAAACCATGGAGGTGTTGAAAATACAAACCTACTCGTTATCTTAAATGATAACTGTATGGCTATCGACCCAAATGTTGGTGCCCTTAAAGAATATTTAACAGACATTACCACCTCACACACTTACAACAAAGTTAAAGATGAAGTATGGAACTTATTGGGTTCAATAAGCAAGTTTGGTCCAAATGCTCAAGCTATTGTTCAAAAAATTGAAAACGGAATAAAATCTACTTTACTAAAGCAAAGTAACTTATTTGAATCATTAAACTTTAGGTATTTTGGACCTGTTGATGGTCATGATGTAAATTATTTAGCAAAAGTTTTAGCTGATTTAAAAGATATTCCTGGTCCAAAAATTTTGCATTGTATTACTGAAAAAGGTAAAGGATATCAACCTGCAGAAGCTGGAGATACTACTAAATGGCATGCACCTGGCTTATTCAACAAAGACACTGGAGAGATTATAAAAATTACACCTAAAAATCCTGAACCACCTAAGTTTCAAGATGTTTTTGGGCATACCATAGTTGAACTCGCAGAGAAAAATGACAAGATTGTTGGAGTAACTCCTGCAATGCCCTCTGGTTGCTCTTTAAACATTATGATGAAAGCAATGCCAGACAGGGCTTTTGATGTTGGAATTGCGGAACAACATGCTGTAACATTCTCAGCAGGTATGGCTGCTCAAGGTTTAGTACCTTATTGTAACATTTACTCATCATTTATGCAACGTGCTTACGACCAAGTAATACACGATGTAGCTTTACAAAATTTGCAAGTAGTATTTTGTT
>CAXBPN010000293.1:0-2713 GCA_963977515.1 uncultured Flavobacteriales bacterium | reverse complement strand
CACGATAGGTATTTTTTGGAGCGTGTTTGTAATGAAATTATTGAGTTTGATAATAAATCTTTGTATAAATACAATGGTAATTATAGTTATTACTTAGAAAAGAAAGAAGAGCGAATAGAAAATTTTGAGGCGAATGTAGATAAAGCTAAAAACCTTTATAAGAAAGAGTTGGAGTGGATGAGGAGAATGCCTAAAGCGAGAGGTACTAAAGCAAAATCGAGAGAAGAATCTTTTTATAAGACAGAAGAAACAGCTCATCAAAAGTTAGACAAAAGTAAAGTAGATATTGAGATTAATGTTACCCGTTTAGGAAGTAAAATTTTAGAATTATCTCATGTTAAAAAGGCTTTCGGCGATTTAACCATTTTAGATGATTTTAGTTATGTTTTTAAGCGATTCGAGAAAGTTGGAATAGTTGGTAAAAATGGAGTGGGTAAATCTACATTTTTAGATATGCTAACAGGTTTACAACAACCTGATTCGGGAGAAATTGATACTGGAGAAACTGTTGTGTATGGTTATTATACCCAAAATGGAATCAATTTAAAAGATGACAAACGAGTAATAGATACCATAAAGGATATTGCAGAAGTTATTCCGTTGGCAAAAGGAAAAGTAATGACGGCAGCTCAAATGTTGGAAAAGTTTTTGTTTACCAAAGATATGCACTATAACATGGTGGCTAAGTTGAGTGGGGGAGAACGAAGAAGATTGTATTTGTTGACCATCTTAATGAAAAACCCCAATTTTTTAATTTTAGATGAGCCTACCAACGATTTGGATGTAATGACGTTAAATGTGTTGGAAGATTTTTTAAATGATTTTCAAGGATGTTTACTTGTAGTTACCCACGATAGGTATTTTATGGATAAGTTGGTTGACCATTTATTTGTGTTTGAAGGCGATGGAATAATAAAAGATTATTTAGGAAAATACACTGACTATAGAAACGATAGAAAAGAATTAGAAGAGCAAGCTAAAACAAAATCGATAAAAGTTGAGGTAGCTAAACCAATAGCGAAAGAGCAACCAAAAACAAAGCTGGCTTACAAAGAAAAATTAGAGTTTGAAACTCTTGAAAAGGAAATACCAAAACTAGAACAACAAAAAGAAAAGTTAAATGAGCAGTTGGTAAATAGTGTTTCCGACCATGAACAACTCATGAAATTAACCCAAGAATTAGGCGATATAACTGACCAGTTAGATGAAAAAACAGATAGATGGTTAATATTGTCTGAATTTGCTTAAAATGTTATACTGATTTTTAGGAAATAATTAAAATTTCTCAAAAACGCCCAAACCAAATAAACTAAAATCATATTTAACAGGGTCGTTACTGTCAAATTGTTTTAGGCTTTCAGTTAATTCGATGGTTGCTTTCCAATCGTCTTGTTTGCGAGTTAATAAACCAAGTTTACGAGCAATATTACCAGAATGGACATCTAAAGGACACATTAAATCTTTTGCATCAATTTTGTTCCATACTCCAAAATCTACTCCCCTTTTATCATTTCGAACCATCCAGCGTAAATACATGTTAATCCTTTTTGCTGCCGAATTCTTTAAGGGATCAGAAATGTGTTTTTGAGTTCGTTGTGGATGGTTTATTTCAAAAAATAGTTTTTTAAAATTAGCGATGCTGTGTTGCATATTTGTTGGATGTAAAGCAAAAACATTTTCTAAACTCCCAAAATTGGTGTAGATATGCTGTAAAGCAGTAATAAAATATTGAGCATCTACTCCATTAAATGTGCGGTGTTTAAAATTAGTAAAACGACTTAACTCTTTTTGACTGTGGTTCATCACAAAATCAAAAGGCTCCAAATCCATTAACTCCACAAATTGGTTGGCATTTTTTATTATTGTTTTACGTTGCCCCCAAGCTATTATAGCACTAATAAAACCTGCTATTTCTATATCTTGTTTTTTGGTAAATAAATGTGGTATAGAAATTGGGTCAGATTCAATAAATGAATTCCGATTAAATTGGTCGTACTTTTCATCTAATAATTGGTGTATTTCTTCCTTAGTTAACGTCATTGATAAATAATTGAATGTAAAGGTCTAATTTTAATTTAAAATTTTTAAAACTGAGCCTAAAACAATACATATTAATTTGCTTTTTACTTTTTAGCAGTTTTTTATCTGCTCAATTAGTAGATACAAGCATTTTGCTAAAAAGTACTGATACATCTAATGTTGACGTGGTAGAACAGAAACGACCAGATGGAACAGTTGTACAAGCTTTTGTGGTTAATGGCGATACAACATACTCTTACACTTTTTCTCCTGTTCGAATTGTTGCTGTTCGTCCTTACGGAGATCCAGATAAAGATAAGGAGTTTAGACGATTAAGGTATCATGTAATAAAAGTTTACCCTTATGCTAAATTGGCTTCAGCCAAGTTGAATAAATACAATGAAGAGTTAATGAAGATAAAATCAAAAAGAAAACGAAGACTTTTACTAAAGAAAAGAGAAAAAGAGTTGAAAGAAGAATTTACCGATCTTATTAAGAAAATGTCGGTAACTCAGGGTAGGGTTTTGGTAAAGTTAATAGACAGAGAAACAGGTGAAGCGACTTATGATATTATAAAAGAGATGCGTGGTGGGTTTAAAGCCTTTATTTATCAAGGAGTAGCACGTTTGTATAGTGCTAATTTAAAATCGAGATATAATCCTCAAGAAAATGAGGAAGATGAAATGATTGAGAG
>CAXBPN010000292.1:0-2721 GCA_963977515.1 uncultured Flavobacteriales bacterium | reverse complement strand
CAATCGGGTTATGACGACCATAAAATAGCTGAACAAATTAGTAAAGACCTCAACAATCAGTTTTCGTTTATCTCTTTAGATAATGCTGACTACTTAACAGAGTTAGATGAAAATTTAGCTATTTATGATGGCTTAATTTTTTACTTAGCATCAGCTCATTACAATTACACACTAAACAATTTAGCTATAGAAAATGCTGGGGTAATACACACCGGGCAAATTGGTGATGCCATTTTAGGTGGTTTTGTTTCTTTAGGAAAACCTAACTATTTATCATCAATGATGTCAAGAAAGTTGGAACATAAACTTGCTCCAATTGACACTTCAAAATACGTCTCAGAAGAAACGTTTAAACTTTATAACCGATTGTTTAATGTTACTACAGCTGGCTGTTATGTTTCATCGCATCATCAATCTTATCTAGCTTCGCCTTTTCTCGATCCTGAATTTATTTCTTTGTGTCTTTCACTTCATCCTAGCCTTAAAAAAGAAGGAAAAATATATTTTGAATGGATAAATAAACTAAGACCAGAAATTACCAACTACAAATGGGAAAAAACAGGTTTTAAACCCGATGCACAATGGAAAAACAAACTGAGTCAGTACACTAAAAAAATAAAGAAAACTTATTTTTCGGCTACCAACCAACAACATAAAACCAGTATGAATCCTTACGATTACTGGTACAACAACAATAAATACGTGGCTTCATTTTTTGAAAATCACTTTCAAAACAATATTGATTGTATTGAAAACATTGAACTAAACAATGATGCTTCATCATTATTTGAAAATGGAAATACCATTGAAAAATCGATGGTAATTACCTTACTTAGTGTTATTAAAAAATTGAATTTAACAACTTGAGTACTGTAAATTTCATACAATCATTTTTACAACGAAAAGGCGGTTATGTGCTTTTCTCATCTTACTTTGCTAAGTTGATTACTTTTCTAATTGCTGTTTACATTATTCGTGTAATCCCAAAAGCAGAGTATGGTTTTGTAGTTTATGCTAGCACTATTATTTCTTTTGTTGCTCCTTTTAAAGGCTTAGGTATTTATCAAGGTTTATTACGATTTGGAGCAATTTCAAATTCACAACAACTTAAAAAGTTTTACCTTAATCAAACTTTAAAAAAAGGGCTTTTATACACGCTACTTATTATTGGTGCTTTGTGTGCAATCACACCTTTATTAAGCAGCAATATGGAAGATGCTTTTTTGTACATCATCCTGTTGAGTTTTCAATTGGTGAGTTTGTTATTACTAGAAATCATAAAAATTTATTCGAGGCTTATTCACCTTAACAAACTCTATTCAATCATAACCATTTACAATAACTTGTTTTTACTAATTGGAGTCATTATATCTACTTATTATTGGGGAGCTTTAGGGTATATCATTAGCTTAATCACTATTCCAACATTATATAGTATTTACCTTATCTTTAAACTTAATTTACTATCATTCAACAAAAATCAAATTGCACCAGAATCGAACAAAAGCTTTTTAAGTTATGGTTTTTACATGAGTTTGGGTGGAATGTTATCCCAGCTTTTATACGCTGTAGATGTTATTTTAATTGGTAACTTAATTAAAGATGCTGAAGTCATTGCTCAGTACAAAACCTCCAATATTATTCCTTTCAGTTTATTGATTTTGCCTGTTGCTATTTTAACTACCGACTTTGTTAAAATAACCAATGAAGTAAATAAAGACAAACGTTCAATTTGGCGTTATTACCTTAATTACCTTAAAATAATGAGTGTTTTTTGTGTGGGAATTCTTGGAATATTTTACTTTTTCTCTCAAGAAATCTTACTCATTTTTGGTAAAGAATACAGCAACGATAATAACCTAATGTTTATCTTTTCAGTTGGTGTTGTTGGTGCATTATTGTTTAGAATTCCTTTAGGAAATATTTTATCGGCAATTGGCTGGCCAAAAATTAACGCCCTTTTTTCAGTAATTGTTTTACTCATAAACTTAATTGCTGGTTATTATTGTGTGATTAATTATGGCGTAATGGGTGCTGCTTACACTACGGTTTTCTTAATGTGGTTTTCAGGAATATTATCGTTATTTGCATTATTAAAATTTTTAAAAACCGAATAGAACGCTTTATCTTCAATGTCGAAACTTAATAAACTACTACAAGCCGTTAAAATTTTAGTTCAAAAACCTTACATGATAAATAAGGTAATTGATAACGAAGAGGTACACCAAGATGAAGTGTTAAAGATAGGTTCGCAATACAAAGAAGGCATTCCTACTATAGATTTAATTGAAGTATTACCCAACTTTAATGAAACCATTAACCCCTACTCTTTTTTAGATGGCGGTTCGTTACTTACCGATTTAGCTTTACTAAAAGGATTAGTAAAAAAATACTCCGATTGTACCTATTTTGAAATTGGCACCTGGCGTGGCGAAAGTGTTGCCAATGTTGCTGAAACAGCAAAACAATGTTTTACCCTTAACTTGCCAGATGATAGGTTACGAGAAATTGGATTAAGAGAAGAATACATTAGCCAACAAAGTTTTTACTCTAAAAACTTAAATAATGTAACTCACTTAAAAGGCGATTCTGCTACCTTCGATTTTACACCATATTATGGCAAATGTGATGTAGTTTTTATTGATGGCGACCACCATTACGATGCTGTAAAAAGAGATACTGCTTTGGCTTACCAACTATTAAAAAATGAAACCAGTGTAA
>CAXBPN010000291.1:0-2746 GCA_963977515.1 uncultured Flavobacteriales bacterium | reverse complement strand
TATTATCAAACTCAATAATTTCATTACAAACACGCTCCAAAAAATACCTATCGTGTGTCACCATTAAAATGGTTACATTTTCTTTTGAAAGGTAATCTTCTAACCATTCAATCATATCTAAATCAAGGTGATTGGTAGGCTCATCAAGAATTATAAAATCAGGTTCTTCGATTAATACTTGAGCTAAAGCAATTCGCTTTAACTGCCCTCCAGAAAGCTCTCCAATTTTTCTGTCTAAATCATGAATATTTAACTGTCCTAAAATTTGCTTAATTCTAATCTCATAATCCCAAGCTTGTAAAGCATCCATTTTTTCAAATGCTTGTTGCATTTGTTCATTGTTATCAGGATTTAAAACAGCCTTTTCATATTCTTTAATTGCTTCTATTTCAGCAGAAGTAGATTTAAAAATGGTTTCGCTTATGGTGTGTTTATCTTCAAACTCTGGTGTTTGATGTAAATAGCCAATTTTTATATCGTTACGAAAAACTACATTTCCTGAATCATAACCTTCTTTACCAGCTAATATTTTTAAGAACGTAGATTTTCCTGTTCCATTTTTTGCAATAAATGCAACTTTTTGTCCTCTACTAATTCCAAAAGTTATGTTTTCAAACAACACTCTCTCACCATAAGATTTGGTTAATGTTTCAACTGAAAGATAATTCATCTTTATATATAATTTAATGAGTGTTAACCCTAATAACTATCGGGAGTATGAACTACTTCTTTTTCAGGATTCTATCAATTGATAAAGCAGCATAATCATAATCAGGGTTTATCTCTAACGCTTTTCTAAAATCCAATTCAGCCTGATCGTAATTTCCTAAAAATTCATGACATAAACCTCTATTATAATAGGCTTCAAAATAATTTTTATCAGAACCAATTGCTTCTGTATAAAAACCAATTGCTAAGTCATACACTTTTAAATGCTCTTGATGGATATATCCTAAATTAAATAAAGCTTCTCGATAAGGTTTTATAGCAATAATTTTATGATAGGTTTCTATTGCCTCGTTGTAATCACCATGTTCTTGACTCCATAATCCATAATGATATAAAGCTTCTGGACTTTCTGGTTTTATCCTCAGTGCATTTTTAATATAGCCTTTAGCTAAGTCGTTATCTTGATTAAAGTGTAAAACTCCTAATTGAATATAAGCCTCGTAATAATTACTTTCTTGCTCTACTGCTGTTATAAAACTTGAAATAGCTCTTGCTGTATCTTGTTTTTCATAAAACACCATTCCTTTTAAATAATAGGCTTCAGCGGCATACATATTTCTTTTTAAAGCTGCATCAGCATATTCTATGGCTTGTTCATAATTTTGAATAATAAATGCCATCCATCCTAATTCTATTCTTGCTTGCACATTGTTATTATCAATTAATAAACATTTATCTAAAGTTCTTTTAGCATCTGCATACAAATCAATTTCTTTCTGCATCTCTGCTTTTAATAAATAAAATTCAGGGATTAACGAATCTACTTTTATTGCTCTATCTATATCTTCAATTGCAAAGGGAACTTCATTATAACGCTTATACAATTGAGCTCTTTTAATATATAAATTTGGATTATTAGGGTCTGATTTTAACTGAGTATTTATAATTTCAAACTCTGAATTTTTATAAGCTGTTAAAGAATCTACCTCAACTTTATCATTCTTCTTTTCTTCTTGTTTCACATTTTCGGTACATGAAAACAATAAAATTGATACTCCTAAAATGATATAACTAAAAATTCTCATAATTGATTTAATAAAAAAGTCCCGATGCTTATCGGGACTCAAAATTAAGTATAAAAATGAAATTTATTAGGCATTAAGTTCAGCAACAATTTTTTGTTCTATTTCATCCATTAATTCAGGATTATCCAATAATAATTGTTTTACTGCATCTCTACCCTGCCCTAGTTTAGTATCTCCATAACTAAACCAACTTCCAGCCTTTTTCACAATATTTTTTTCTACTCCTATATCAATAATTTCTCCAACTTTAGATATTCCAGCACCATACATAATATCAAATTCTGCTTTACGGAAAGGTGGAGCAACTTTATTTTTTACAATTTTAACCCTTGTTCTATTTCCTACAACCTCATCTCCATCTTTAATTTGAGATGATCTACGAACATCAATACGAATTGAAGAATAAAATTTAAGTGCGTTACCACCAGTTGTAGTTTCTGGATTACCAAACATTACCCCAATTTTATCTCTTAATTGATTAATAAAAATTGCTGTACAATTTGCTTTATTAATTGAGCCTGTTAATTTTCTTAATGCTTTTGACATTAAACGTGCTTGTAAGCCCATTTGAGAATCACCCATTTCACCTTCAATTTCTGCTTTTGGTGTTAACGCCGCAACAGAATCGACAACGATAATATCAACTGCTCCTGAGCGAATTAAATTATCAGCAATTTCTAAAGCTTGCTCTCCATTATCGGGTTGAGATATTAATAAGTTTTCTACATCAACCCCCAAAGCTGCTGCATAAAATTGGTCAAAAGCATGTTCTGCATCAATAAATGCAGCAATTCCTCCTTTTTTCTGACACTCGGCAATTGCATGTATGGCTAAGGTTGTTTTACCCGAAGATTCTGGTCCATAAATTTCTACAATTCTTCCTTTTGGATAACCTTTGATACCCAAAGCTAAATCTAAGGTTAACGACCCTGAAGGGATAACATCTACATCTAAAACTGGAGCATCTCCTAGTTTCATTACCGTTCCTTTTC
>CAXBPN010000290.1:0-2746 GCA_963977515.1 uncultured Flavobacteriales bacterium | reverse complement strand
TATTAATTCCTAATGCAAAAGGAGACAGTAAAAATTTAACTGGTAAGTACTTTGATTATCTAAGAGAGAATAATCCTCAGATTTATAATTTTTCTGTTGAACAATATCAGAAAAATGGCGGTAAAGTTTTTGGAGGTTATTGGGGAAATCAACCCTTTACTTCCGGAGCTAATTATTTAGGTGCTGTAATTGTGCTTTTAGCAATTATGTATTTAATTTTTGTTAAATCGAAACTGAAATGGGTCTTTGCTGGAGTTAGCTTTTTAGCATTATTATTAGCTTGGGGTAAAAATCTAGGCGGATCTGTTGATGAAATGTGGCTTACCAATTTCTTTATAGATTATGTGCCTTTGTATAGTAAATTTAGAGCTGTATCATCGATTCTTGTTGTTTTAAATTTGTTATTCCCGTTAATGGCTGTTTTGTTTGTAAACCATATTTATAACAACAAAGAATGGGCAAAACAAAATATCAAAAAATTAATGATAGGAGGAGGAACTGTAGCAGGTTTTGTATTGCTTTTAGCAATTATTCCTAATCTATTATCATTTACAAATAATACAGAGGAGGCTTTGTTTTCTCAATTGTATAATCAGCAAAATGGAGTTGTAAATATAGCTGATGTAGAGATGACTTTAACAGAATTTAGAAGTGGAGAATTTCAAAAAGATGCATATCGAACTTTAGGGTTTATAATCCTTGCAATAGCATTACTTTTTCTTTGGATAAGCGATAAGTTAAAATATAATGTGGCAATTTTAGGATTAGCTCTTGTCGCATTAATTGATGTTACTTTAGTTGATAAGCGTTATTTAAATAATGAGAAAAATCCACAAAATAAAAGAGAATATTTATCGTGGGAAAAGAAAACAGGGTTTGAAAATACACCCAATGCAAGTCAAGGAGATTATCAAATTTATTCAATAGAAACAGAAAAAAATTCTAAGATAGAGCAAGAAGCACTAGAAAGAATAAAAGAAGCAAAAAAAGAAAGCAAAAAGAATAGTGCTAAAATTGAAGAAAGTGTTCGTTTTGCAACGCTAAATTTCAATACAAATTATAGAGTGATGAACTTAGATAATCCTTTTAATAGTGCTACTGTTGCCTATTTTCATAAATCATCAGGAGGTTATCATGCTGCTAAAATGGCAAGATATCAAGATATGATAGATTTTTACATTCAAAAAGAGTTGACCATGTTGCAAACACCAGAAAAAACAAAGGTGTTAAATATGCTAAATACGAAGTATTATTTATACCAAGGTAATTTAGTATTGGATAATCAATATGCATACGGAAATGCTTGGTTTGTAAATAATGTGAAGATAGTTGATAACCCTAATGAAGAAATATTAGCTATAAAAGAAATAAACCCAAAAGAAACAGCAGTTGTAAACAAGAAATTTGCAAATCTGATAACGAATACTTACCAAAACAATGAAGCTTCAATTGTAATGGATGACTACAAACCTAACCATATTGTTTATAACAGTAAGGCTAACTCTAATCAATTAGCAGTTTTTTCTGAAATGTATTATTATGATGATTGGGTTGCGTATATTGATGGAAAAGAAGTGCCGCATTTAAGAGCTAATTATATTTTAAGAGCTTTACCTATTCCAGCAGGAGAACATAAAGTAGAATTTAAGTTTGAACCAAAAATGATTGTAATTGGAGATATTATAGCAATTAGCGTTTTTGTTTTAATTATGTTAACCTTAGGGTTTAGTATTTTTCAAGAATGGAAAGTTAAAAAAGAACTTAAACCTACAGAAGAATAATTATATGATTTCTGTTGTAGTTTGTACGTATAATAGAGAACTCTATTTACCTAAAATGTTAGCAAGTGTTGCTGTACAAAACTGTGATACAACTGATTTTGAAGTAATTTTAGTTAACAATAAATCAACAGATAATACTGAAGAAATTTGTTTAAAATTTAAAGCTGAAAATTCTTCAGTTAATTTCAATTATTTTTTAGAAACCAATCAAGGATTATCTTATGCCAGAAACAGAGGTATAAAAGAAGCTAAAGGTGATTTTATTGTGTTTATTGATGATGATGCATTTTTAGATGAAAATTTTATCAAAGAATTAAAACAATACTTAAAAGATGCTCCAAAAGAATTAGGTTTTGGAGGAAAAATATTGCCCTATTTAGAGTGTGAATTGCCAGTTTGGATGTCTAACTATTTATCCTCCTTAATGTCTATTATAAATTTAGGAAGTGAAGTAACACTATTTAAAGGTTCAAAGTATCCTATTGGAGCAAATATGGGAGTATCGAGAAGTGTGATTGAGAAAATAGGAATGTTTAACGAATCATTAGGACGAACAGGCACATCTATGCTTGGAGGTGAAGAAAAAGACTTTTTCTTTAGAATTAAAGAAGCGGGAATTCCAATTTATTATTTTCCAAAAATGTTAGTTCATCATGTTATTCCAGCAAAAAGATTAACAGTTGAATTTATCAAAAAACAAGCAGAAGGAATTGGTGTTTCCGAAAAATTAAGAACAAAAAAATCAGGAGAATATTTTAAACGGTCAATATTGGAGCTTTATAAATGGGGAGGAACAATCGGGTTACTTTTTATTTATTTAATAAAAGGACAAGCATCTAAAGGAATTATGCTTGTAAAGTTTAGATGGTGGATTAGTCAAGGATTATGGGGATAGTTATTCGAAAAACCATATCAACATCAATAATTAACTACCTCGGTGTTTTACTTGGGGTTGTAAATGTGTT
>CAXBPN010000289.1:0-2784 GCA_963977515.1 uncultured Flavobacteriales bacterium | reverse complement strand
AAACGAATTAATAAATTTATTCACAAAAAAATAAAAAGTATGAAACAGTTGATTTTAACAGTAGTTACAGTATTAATTTTTAATGTAGGATTTTCGCAAGATGAGATAGGTTATGGTGTTGATATGGAAGGTAATATTCCTAAAGGGTTGAATGTGGGAGATAAAGCTCCTGTCTTTGTATTAAAAGATGTTGATGGTAAGGATGTAAGTTCAACAAAACTATTAGAGACACAAGAGTTAGTGATAATTTTTTATCGTGGCGAATGGTGTCCGGTTTGTACAAAATACTTGAGCAATTTAAATGATTCTTTAGAATTTATAACGGCAAAAGGTGCTAAAGTAGTAGCAATTGGACCAGAAACATTAGAAAATACAGCTAAAACAAAAGAAAAGACAAATGCCGATTTTACAATTTTGTCAGATTCTGACCAAAAAGTAGCTGTAGCTTACGAAGTATTGTTTGATGTAACTGATAAATACGCTAAAAAAATTAAAACTTTTTTAAGAACTAGTATTGCTGAAAACAATGGGAGTGATAAAGCACAATTACCAGTGCCAGCTACTTTTATAATTGGTAAAGATGGAATAATCAAATTCAAACAATTTGATTACAATTATAAAAATAGAGCTTCAATAAAAGCAATTATTGATAACTTAAATTAACACTTTTATGAGATTACGGGTCAAGCCCGTAATGACGTTCTCTTTTTGTCGTCATTGCGGAAGTAGCGTAGCGGATATTCGCAATCTTACTATAAATCTGAGTTCGATTCTTATTATATATAAACAAAGGGGTAATTTACAAGTCACTTACCTTTAATCCTCCCTCAAGGGAGGAAGCGAGCAGGTAAATATCCCCCTTGAGGGGATTACAGGGGTGGTTTATTCATAAGTTGCTCAACATCTTACATTTAAGAATCGAACTCAGGTTATAAACAAGAAGATTGCTTCGCTCATTCTTCGCTCGCAATGACGGTAGTTATAAAAACCTAGTTTAGATAAGTTTAACTCGTAATCAAAACATTAGAACACCCACAAAAGTTGGCGAATAACTTTAGTTGTTCGTCAATTTTTTTTGTAAAATCAGGTGTAGGTTTAAAACCTTTCTCGTACCAAATTTGCTTTACAGTAAGTGTGTCAGCTTTACGATCAGCTTTAGCATCGAGCCTACCAACAAAAGTATCGCCAAATAAAATAGGAATAGTATAGTAACCAAAAACACGCTTTGGTTCAGGTACATAACATTCAATTAAATAATCAAAATTAAAGAGGTCGCTTAAGCGTTTACGTTGAATTACCAAATTATCGAAAGGAGAGAGTAAGTGTACTTTTTTCTCAACTGCTATTTTGCTTATGCTTTCTAATAATTTAGGGGTAGTGTAATAGGTGTTTTCTACATTTTCAACCATTATAGCTATTAATTCTTTGCTTTCTATTAGTTGTTTTAAAATCTTGTTTACGGTTGGTTTTACGCCTTTTCGTAAATACACCATTTCGTTCATTGTTGATAATCCATGAGCTTTTATTGACTTGAATATTAAGTGTTTGCAGTATTTACCTAAAGTAGGAGTAGTGGTGTTTATATTTGCTGGAATAACATTTTCGGTCAAGTCAAATATCTTATGAAAACCTTTACGATTGGCTATCATTAAGCTACCATCCATAAATAAATTGGTGAGGGCAATTTTAGCGGGTTTCCATTCGTACCATTCATGATTTTCATCTCTTAGGTTTTCAAAGTCTTTCGATTGTAATGGACCTTCCACTTTAATTCTGTCCATTACATATTGTTCCACCTTTTTATCTCTCGGAAACCAATGTTTATTACCGGCTTTGTACGTTTCTTTTTTAAGTAAACTGAATCGATAATCTTCCATTGGCAGATAAGCAGCAGCATGGCTCCAATATTCAAACACCTTTTTGTCATCCATTAATTGAATAATTTCTTGTTGCTTGTAGTTAGGATTTCTACTATAAATAACGTGGTGGTGAGCACGTTCGGTTACCGAAATGGTATCAATTTGTACATAGCCAATTTGCTGTATGGCAGCTAATGTATTGTCAAAACCCGAAAGCAAACCTTGGCAATGCAGGGCTAACTTTCGGGCTTCTTGTTTTGATATAGTAAATATTGAGGACATTCAATACCAAAAATAACAATTAAACGACTAGCGAATAACAGTTACATTCCCTTTTTTAAAAATATCTTCAACGCCAGTACATTGAACTTTTAAATGATATACAAACACTCCAGGGTCAACTAAAACTCCATTGTACGTACCATCCCATCCTTCATCTCTTTTGGTTGTTTCAAACATTTTCTCTCCCCAACGGTCATAAATCGAAAACACCATACCTTCAAAATCCCCTCTAACAAAAAGTACATCATTCTCTCCATCATTGTTAGGGGTAAAAGCATTGGGTACAAAGATGTCGGCCAAAGCATTTCTTTCTATTGTTTCAGTATAAATAGCTGTACATCCATTATCAACATTTAAAGTAATTTCCACTTCATATAATCCAGGATTAAGGTAGGTGTGTGTTGCGTTGGGTGCATTACTAGATTCACCATCACCAAAACTGATAAGATATGAAGTTGGTAATACTCCATCTAAAGTAGATGATGATTTAAACTCAACTGTTTGGCTACATGGTTCTTCTAAAATTTCATGGTAAAACGCAAAATCAGGATAAACTGTAACGGTTAATGAAGTGGTATCTCCACAGGATGGACTGTTAGAATAAGCTATTAATTGAGGCGTAAATGTTCCAGAATTTACATAA
>CAXBPN010000288.1:0-2829 GCA_963977515.1 uncultured Flavobacteriales bacterium | reverse complement strand
TTTCATTCTTCAATTTTTCCGCAAAGACGATGCCGCTCGGAACATCTTTCCTTACGAAATGAAATCCTAAAATACAGAAGCGTTATTTGGGTAGACATTTTTGGGCAATAGGCTTTGGTTGTTGGAGTACAGGAAATATAACAGATGAGATGGTAAATGAGTATTTAGAACATCATAGGAAACCAAATGATAAAGATAATTCAGATTTTATATTGGAATAGGGAGTTTGTAGGAGCGACTTTCAGTCGCCTTTTAAGAAACCTATGGACTGAAAGTCCATAGTGGTTTAGTAATAATAACTGTTCTAAAATTCAAAATCTACCCTATTATCATGCCTGCAATGGTTGCAGATAATAATGAAGCAATAGAACCTCCAACAAGCGCTCTAATACCAAATTCTGATAATGTTTTACGTTGACCTGGTGCTAAAGAACCAATACCTCCTATTTGTATTCCAATAGAAGCAAAGTTGGCAAAACCACACAACATGTAAGTTGCCATTATTACAGATTTGTTATAGGTAAAATGAACTCCGTTAGTAACATCTTTTAATTCGGCCAATTGTATATAACCAACAAACTCACTAGCCGCTAACTTTATCCCCAACAACTGCCCCATCAACATAACATCTTCAGAAGGAACTCCAACTAACCACATTACTGGAGCGAAAATAGTTCCTAAAATGGCTTCTAAAGAGAATTTCTGATAAGGTGTGTTTTCTACCATCCAAGTATTAAAACTGGTAACATCCCCAAACCATCCTAATACACCATTTAACATTGCAATTATTGCTACAAAAACCAACAACATAGCTGCTACATTTGCTGCTAATTTTAATCCTTCAGTTGTTCCGTTAGCAATTGCATCTAAAATATTAGATCCTATTTTATCTTGCGATACTTGAACATCTGTGTTTATTTCTTCAGTCTGCGGGTATAACATTTTAGAGATTATAATTGCTCCAGGAGCAGCCATAACAGATGCCGCTAATAAATGTTTAGCATAATACAATCGTAAAACAGGGTCATCTCCACCTAAAAAACCAATGTAAGCAGCCAAAACACCTCCTGCTACCGTAGCCATACCACCTACCATAACCAATAATATCTCTGAACGATTCATTCGGTCCAAATAAGCTTTAATCATTAATGGTGCTTCTGTTTGTCCTAAAAATATATTACCTGCTACAGATAAACTTTCAGCTCCAGAAATTTTCAATATTTTGGTTAAGAACATCGCCATTCCTTTTACTACTATTTGAATAACTCCTAAGTAAAATAACAATGAAGTTAATGCTGAAAAGAAAATAATAGTTGGTAAAACCTGAAAAACAAAAATAAATCCGAAAGATTCTATATTCATTAAATCTCCAAATAAAAATTGACTTCCTTTGGCTGTAAAGTCAAGTATATTGGTAAATATACTTCCTACAAACTCAAATATTTTTTGAACAAAAGGAACTTTAATTACTCCAAAAGCAATAACCAATTGAACAGCTAAACCTATCCCTACTGTTTTCCAATTAATGGATTTACGGTCTTTACTATAAAGGAAAGCAATTAAAAGCAACGCAGCCATTCCCAAAACACCTCTCCATAAAGAAGTAAACGAAAAGCCTTGATTATCTATCAATGTTTGTTGCACAACATCTTGTGCATCAACAGTAATAGCACTTACGATTAAAAATATAAATAGGATAATTTTTCTGGTCATAAATATCATTAAAAATGAATAGTTTAACAAGATATTAATTTTTTAGGAATGTGATAATTGAATTACCAATTAATAAAAAAATAGAGGTAGAATGTTGATGAGAAAACGTTAATTTGAATTACGTTTGTCTATTTCTTCTTTAATTTTAGAGGCTTCTTCATAATCCTCATGGTCGATTGCCGATTGAAGTCTAGCACTTAACTCTTCATTAGTTAAATCAGAGTAGTTTAATGGTTTAGGAGTTGAAACTGAATCACTCAATTCATCCTCAATTTCGTTAATTTGATTTTCAATATCCGAAGTATCGTCACTGGTTACAGATTCATCTAGAATAATACCTGCACTCGACAAAATAAATTCGTAAGTTGAAATTGGACATTTAAAACGGACAGCCAACGCAATTGCATCTGATGTTCTTGTATCGATTTCTACTTCTTTACCTTCTTTTTCTGTAATTAATTTTGCATAAAAAATTCCTTCTACAAGATTATAAATGATAATCTCTTTTACTTGAATTTCGTATGCATCCGAAAAGGTTTTAAATAAATCATGAGTAAGTGGGCGACTTGGTGTCATTGCTTCTAATTCAATTGCAATTGCTTGAGCCTCAAAACCACCAATAATTATTGGTAATCTTCTTTTTGCACCTGTCTTCTCTCCCAATACTAAAGCATAAGCTCCAGTTTGTGTTTGACTGTACGATAATCCTATTATTTCTAATTCTATCTTTTCCATCAACGTAAAAAGGGGGATGTAAATCCCCCTTGTATGGTTAGTTAATTTCTATTGTTGAGCTTTTAATTTCTTAACTGCTTCTATTAATTTCGGAACAACTTCAAAAGCATCTCCAACTATTCCATAGTCAGCAGCTTTAAAGAATGGTGCTTCAGCATCAGTATTAATAACAACAATTACTTTACTGCCATTAACTCCTGCTAAATGTTGTATAGCTCCGGAAATACCTATTGCTATATATAAATTTGGACGAATAGCAAAACCTGTTTGTCCAACATGTTCATGGTGAGGTCTCCATCCAATATCTGCTACTGGACGAGAACAAGCTGTTGCTGCTCCTAATTCTTTCGCTAATTCTTCAATCATCCCCCAGTTTTCTGG
>CAXBPN010000287.1:0-2839 GCA_963977515.1 uncultured Flavobacteriales bacterium | reverse complement strand
CAACAATATTCTGAATACCGAAAAAACCAAGTAAAAAACATTATAAAAACCCAAGAATCGTTAAAACAGAAAATAAAAGAGCTTGATCAAGCAAAACAAGAAAAAGGGGCAATAATATCTTTAGAAGAACAAGAAAAACAAAAACTCGCTGTAGAACAAGTTGAAAAAGAGGGGGCTGTAAAGCAATTACAAGGTAAAGAACAAGAATTAAAACAAGACTTGTCTAAAAAGCAGGCAGCAGCACAAAAATTACAAAAAGCCATTCAAAAAATAATTGAAGATGAAATAAGGAAAGCACGTGAAGCAGCTAAAAAAGCAGGAAATACATCAAAAGGATTCCCTATGACTCCTGAAGCTTTAAAATTATCAAACTCGTTTGCTGCCAATAAAGGCAAATTGCCGTGGCCTGTACTAGAGGGAGTTATTACCGATCGCTTTGGAAAACATCCTCATCCCGTTTTAAGTGGAATTGTAATTAACAATAATGGAATTGATATAAGCACAACAAAAGGAGCTATTTCAAGAGCTATTTTTGAGGGAGAAGTAAGTTCTGTAGCAATAATTCCTGGAGAAGGTAAGGTGGTAATGGTAAGACATGGAGAGTATTTAAGTGTCTATTCATACATGACAGAAGTTTATGTTAAAAAAGGAGATAAGGTAACAACCAAACAACATTTGGGAGTTCTAGTTAATGAGGCTGGTGCTTCAAAAACTGACATACACATAGAAATATGGAAAGGAATGACGAAGCTTAACCCTGAATATTGGATATACCGGAAGTAGTTCCGAGTTGAATGTTTTAAGTTTAAGGAAATAACTTTAAATCCGAAACTTTAAATTTTAAATATGAAGCTTATAACCCCCGTTAACATATCAAAAGCTAAAATTGAAATTACCCATCAAGAAGGTTTATTTTTAATGGGTTCATGTTTCTCTCAAAACATAGGTAATAAATTAAAAGAAGCTAAATTTAAAACTAACAACAACAGTTTTGGTACAATTTTCAATCCTATTTCAATTGGGCAAAATTTAAGCAGACTGATTGATAATCAGCTATACACCTTAAAAGATATTTATAATTATCAAGACGAAAAACTCGTTAATTTTAATAATCAAAATAGTTCTCACTTAGTTGATTCAACCCTTTTTTTAGAAAAAGAAAACGAATTGCTTATTAATGATATCAATTCATTTAAGCAATCTCAAACCATAATTTTAACCCTTGGTACTGCTTGGGTTTATAAATGGAAAGAAATAAATAAAATTGTTGCCAATTGCCATAAAATTCCAAACTTAAATTTTACAAAAAGGTTATTAAGTGTTGAAGAAATTGTTGAAACTTACACCTTAATTCTAAATAAATTAGGAGATAAAAATATTGTTTTTACGGTTAGCCCAGTAAGGCATAGCAAAGATGGATTGCATGAAAACAACTTGAGTAAATCAACTTTACATTTGGCAATTTATGAGTTAACAAAACAATTTAAAAATTGTCATTATTTTCCTGCTTACGAAATCGTAATTGATGAACTAAGAGATTATCGCTTTTATAAAGAAGATATGGTTCACCCAACGGAGCAGGCGATAAATTATGTTTGGGATAAATTTGGTGAAACGTATTTTGAACAAAGCACTTCAGACTTACTAGAGCAAATAGTTAAATTAAAAAGTGCAGTTGCTCACAAACCTTTTAATTCTGAAAGTTTAGCTCATAAGCAGTTTGTAGAAAAACAATTAGAGAACATTGAAATTCTAAAACAAACAGCTCCTTTTTTAGATTTTAAACAAGAAATAAAACAGTTGAATCAACAAAAATAAAGACAATAGCATTTACAACTAAGGAAATAGTAATTTCGCTATTCAAATAAAACAAGAGAATGGATTACGTTATACAGGCAGCACAACTTTTATTAGGAATTTCAATACTTGTTGTATTACATGAATTTGGACATTTTATTGCGGCAAAAGCCTTTAAAACTCGTGTTGAAGCATTCTATTTATTTTTTAATCCTTGGTTTTCTATTGTTAAAAAGAAAATTGGAGATACTGAGTACGGTATTGGGTGGCTACCACTTGGAGGATATGTAAAAATATCTGGGATGATTGACGAAAGTATGGATAAGGAGCAAATGGAAAAACCTGCTGAAGATTGGGAATTCCGTTCAAAACCAACATGGCAACGATTGATTATTATGCTTGGAGGAGTAATTGTAAATGTTATTGTAGCCTTCTTTATTTATGCAATGATTTTATTTACATGGGGAGAAACTTACATACCTGCTCAAAATGCTACTTATGGAGTTTATTGCGATTCTGTAGCTCAAAGTATAGGTTTTCAAAATGGAGATAAAATTGTAGCATTAGATGGTAAACTAATTGATAGTGAAACAACTTATGGACAGATTACAGTTCAAATATTATTAGATGATATTAAAGAAGTAACTGTTGATAGAGGGGGGAATAGAGAAACGGTTTCAATTCCAGTAGATTTTGCTGAAACGGTAATAAGTAATAAAGTAACAAAAGGCTTATTTGTTGAAGAATACCCTATGATTTTAGATTCAATAACACCTTCATCTCCCGCAGAAGCAACAGGACTACTTATTGGCGATAAGGTAATTGGAATTAATGGTGAAAAAATATCAGGAGTAGTAAATTCAACTAATTTTTTCTCGGCTGAGCCTAATGTTGAGTTTAACTTTAAAGTTTTAAGAAATAATGAAGAATTGGACTTTAAGATAATTTCAAATGATGAAGGGAAAATTGGAATTCATTATGGTTCACTTTTCGATTATGTGCCTTTATCTACAAAAAAGTATGGTTTTTTTGAATCCATTCC
>CAXBPN010000286.1:0-2847 GCA_963977515.1 uncultured Flavobacteriales bacterium | reverse complement strand
CATATCGATTTTCAAGATTATATTTTAGCATTAACCGACGATTTAATTAGTACCTACTCTATTAATACTGATATATTTTTAGATATAAAAATAGATGAAGTTAAATTTGATATCGATACAATTATCCCGATAGGACTATTGTTGAATGAAATTATATCTAACACCCTTAAATATGCTTTTATAGACAGACCAAAAGGAAGAATTATTATTCATTTAACTCAAATTGATAATAATTCATTTACCCTTATTGCTGGTGATGATGGTATAGGTATGGATGCTCATATCTTAGACCAAGAAGATGTGTCATTAGGTATGGAACTGATTAAAATATTTGTTGAGCAATTAGATGGTACAATTAAAAGATTAGAGAAAAAAGGTACTGTTTATCAAATCGATTTTAAGTCGAGAAAAAAAAGCTAGTTTAACACTTTATTGTTTATAAACTCCCAAGGCTATTCATTAATATTTAAGCTTATTAAAGCATATTTACAACTTATATAATTGTTCAAAGTTGAATGCTTAATTGTAAAAAAAAATACTTCATTTTATTTGTTTTGTTTTTCATCCTAAAAACTACATTTAGTCAAAATGAGAGTATTTACAAGTCAGAATTTCAATCATTTACAAAATCAAATTATTATAAGGCTTTATTAAAAATATCCGATTTAAACACTACTAATTTACCTAATCAGCAAGTACTTAATTTAAATATAGATTCTACAAATGGAGATTCTATATTTAATGTTATAGAAAACACCTTCTCTCTTACTTATAACAATAAAGTTCAAGAATATATTAATTTTTATGAAAAAGGTAGTAACTACCACTTTTTAAACTATTTAACCAACTACTACTCCCCTAACATTAAACAGCTTTTAACCAAGTATCAACTACCAGAAGAATTTCATTTACTGCCAGCAATTTGCTCAGGATTTAATCCAAACTCACTAAATAACTATGGAGGTACTGGCTATTGGCATTTATATTACCCACAAGCCTTAAAGTATGGATTAACCGTAAATGAATTTATTGACCAACGTAAAGACATTGAAAAATCGAGTGAAGCTGCAATGAAATATTTAACTCACTTATACAATATCTATAATAATTGGGAGCTTAGCTTAGCTGCATACAGCTGTGGTGTAAGTAACATTAACAACCTGCTAAATAGACATAAAGCAACAACATATTGGGAAATTTATCCTTATTTAAATACGAACACAAGAGATATAGCTCCTGCTTTACAAGCGATGATATATTGCTACGCTCAAAACAATAGTAATGGTAATAAAATTGAACCCAAACTCGATGTTGATACTTTTTATATTGAACATCAATTACAATTTAAAGCAATTGAAGATGTTACAAAAATTAACGGCAAAGAGTTAGCATTTTATAATCCAACCTTAAACAAAGCCATTTTCCCATCCCATTTTGAAGCTGTTTTCCCGAAAAGTAAAATGGATAAATTTTACCAATTGTGTGATAGTATTTATTATTACCAAGATTCTGTACTCTTAAAACCAATAGCAAAACCTAAAGTTGAACAATTTATAATACCAACAGGAAGTGAATCAATTATATATACCGTGAAATCGGGCGATGTGTTAGGTGTAATTGCAGACAAATACGACGTAAGAGTTAGTCAATTACAAGATTGGAACAACATAAATGGAACTAGAATTGACATTGGTCAAAAACTACTTATCTATTCTAAAACAAGTTCTCAAAATAGAGTTAGAGAAACAAAAGCTCCAGAACCTGAAATTGAAGATCAGGAGGAAAAAATTACTCCTGCTCCAACATCAAATAAAGGATACATAACATATACCGTTAAATCTGGTGATAACTTATGGGTTATCGCAAAAAAATACTCAGGTATCTCGGCTCAAAACATTATGGATTTAAATGGAATTGATGGGAATTTGGATGTTGGTCAAGTTTTAAAGATTAAGAAAAAATAGTGAACAAAAACAAGCAAATAAAACCATTATTCACACTTCTATTTATAGTTATAGTGATGATTTTATTGACTGGAATTATGGCTGTTTTCCCAAAAGATGGAATTAAGGTTGGTTCATCCACTATTGACTTTCCAACTTTTAATGAGTTTTTTGCTCATAAAAACACAACTGCCGACAGTTTAGCAGATGTACAAAAAGATTTAATTGAACTATTTGATTCAACAGTTATTGTTAGTGAAATTGACTCCACTCTAATCAAACATCGTTTAGATTCTTTATCGAAATACAGAAAAAGCATACAATTAGCCGATAATGCCAAACCTGCTTTGCACCGATTTTTTGATGCTTTAGATAATGCCAAAAATGAAAAGGTAAGAATCATGCATTATGGCGATTCTCAAATTGAAGCAGACCGTATTACTTCCGTATTACGAAATGAACTACAAACCAAATTTGGCGGTTATGGCTCTGGTTTATTTGATGTAATACAAGTTGCTCCAAAAATGAGCGTAAATATTGAATTTTCAGAAAACTGGAAACGATTCCCAGGCTTTGGTAAAAAAGATTCGACCATTACTCATAATAAATATGGACCATTAATGGCATTTAGCAGATATACTGACATACCTTCATCAACCACTATTTCCGACTCTATTCAACATAATGCTTGGATTACCCTAAAAAAACCAAGAGCATCTTACAGTAAAACGAAAACCTATTACCTATTAAAAGTATTATTGAGTAATAGCTACAAACCTATTCATTATGACATCGTTGCTGATGGTGCTATTCTAAAAAGTGGAACGATATCAGCCAACACTCCTTTTCAGGTGTTAACCGCAAACTTTTCAAATACTCCTGAAGAGATTTCAATTATGTTTAG
>CAXBPN010000285.1:0-2890 GCA_963977515.1 uncultured Flavobacteriales bacterium | reverse complement strand
CGATAGCGGAAACAGGAATCTGCGTGGTTTTCGATAACTATCGAAAACCAAAGCAATCTTTTTGATTAACAGAAGATTACTTCATCCGTTCCGACCTCGATAGCTATCGGGGTCGAAACTCATTCGCAATGACGAAATCTTAACTTAAAATTTTACAATTATGAAAACAATAAAAAATGTTTCCATATTGATATGGAAAGCAATAGCATTATCCTAATCCAGTAAACGATAAATTAATAGTTGACTTTGAAGAAATAGCAACTAATTATTCGTTTAAGATTTATAACATAGAAGGGAAACAAGTAGTTGAACAACAGTTTAACTCAACTCATAATGTTGTAAATGTAAATCATTTACCAAATGGGATTTATCATTACGAAATAATAGCTCCAAATCAGGAAATATTAACAGGTAAGATAAGTATTTCTAAATAGTTTTAAATTTTTATAAACTAGAATAGGCAGCTTTTTGGCTGCCTATTTTTGTATGTATAAAAACATTATTTTTGGAGGTCTATTAAAAAAATATCAATGAAGAAATTCTTTTTAACAATTTTTGTAGTCTGTAGTTTTCTTGTAAACGCCCAAGAAACATTTATTACCAACGGATCTAAAAATAACGTACATAATTATTATGCATTTACAAATGCTATCATTTTTCAAGATTATCAAACTAAAATTGAGAATGGCGTTTTATTAATTAAAGATGGGAAAGTAATAGAAGTTGGAGAAAAAGAGCAGGTTAAAATTCCTAAAAACACTGTAATTTACGATTTGGATGGAAAATATATTTATCCTTCGTTAATAGACTTGTATTCTGATTATGGTATTCCTGTTGTTGAAAAAAGCAAAACACCAAACTTTAAGCCTCAATTTGAAAGCAATAGAAAAGGAGCTTATAACTGGAATGAAGCTGTACACCCAGAAGTAGAGTCGGGTTTATTATTTACTGTTGACAAGAAAAAATCGGAAGAACTAAGAAACTTAGGTTTTGGAGTTGTACTTACACACCAACAAGATGGAATAATAAGAGGAACCTCTGCCTTGGTAACATTGGCTGATGATATTGCTAATCAAGTGATGTTAAATGATAAAACTGCTATGCAATTATCGTTCGACAAAGGAACTTCTACCCAAGATTATCCTGGTTCATTAATGGGGGCTATAGCCTTAATAAGGCAAACTTATTATGACGTAGATTGGTATTTTAACAACAAAAGTTTACCAGAGTATAACATTTCTTTAGCCAAAATGGTTGAAAATTGGGAGCTACCAACAATTTTTGACACAAAAGATAAGCTAGATATATTAAGAGCCGACTTGATTGGAGATGAGTTTGAAATGCAATATATTTTTAAAGGAAATGGAGACGAATATCAACGAATCAATGAAATAAAAGCTACAACAGGAAGACTTATAATTCCTGTTAATTTCCCTGAAGCTTATGATGTTACCGACCCCTACAATGCAATGGTTGTTCCTTTTAAGGACATAAAATTTTGGGAGTTGGCTCCATATAACTTAGGAATTGTTGCCAATAATGGTATAGATTTTTCGATTACAGCAGCTAATTTAAAAGACAAAAAAGTGTTTTGGAAAAATTTAAGAAAAGCCATTGAAAATGGACTTTCAGAGGAAGCTGCATTAAAAGCGTTAACATTCTCTCCTGCTGAGTTTATAAAAATGAATGACCAAGTAGGGAGTTTAAATAAAGATATGTGGGCAAATTTTATCATTACATCTGAAAACTTATTTAGCGAAAAAAACATCATTTACGAAAATTGGATAAAAGGTAAAAAATATCAGTTAAAAGATTATTCTTTAGCTGATATTAGAGGGCATTATCATTTAAAAATAAACGAAAAAATTTATGATTTAACTATAAAAGGTGAAATTGAAAAACCAATAGGGAGCATTGAAATAATTACTCCAAACGATACAGCAAAAACAGATACAGCTTCTGTAAAAGTAAATTTAACACTTCAAGCAAACAACATAACGATTAGTTTTAACCCGAATGATGATTTAGATTCGGCAACAATAAGGTTGAGTGGTTATGTTAATCACAATGCTGTGGTTTGGGAAGGAAATGGACAAATGAGTAATGGAACTTGGATAAACTGGTCGGCAATAAAAGGAGAACATCATAAAGAAGAGAAAAATAGCAAAGAAGAAAAAATAGATTCAACAGCTACAGATTCTCTTATTATCCCTAATATTTATTACCCTAACATGGCTTATGGTTTAGATTCTGTTCCTAAAGCAGAAACACTAATTATTAAAAATGTAACTGTTTGGACAAATGAAGCTGAAGGGATTTTAAAAAATACAGATGTTTTATTAAAAGATGGAAAAATTGCTCAAATTGGAAAAAACTTAGCCGTTGAAGGTGCTACAATTGTTGATGGTTCTGGGAAACATTTAACAGCAGGAATTATTGATGAACATTCACACATAGCAATAAGTAGAGGGGTTAATGAGTGTACACAAGCGGTTACTGCAGAAGTAAGCATTGCTGATGTAGTGGATTGTGACGATATAAATATTTATCGTCAATTAGCTGGAGGTGTTGTTGCATCACAATTATTACATGGTTCATGTAACCCTGTGGGAGGACAATCTGCTTTAATAAAGTTGAAATGGGGAAGTAGCCCTGAAGAAATGAAGATTAAAGAAACAGATGGCTACATCAAATTTGCTTTAGGAGAAAATGTAAAACAATCAAATTGGGGGCCTTTTAATAGAAGCCGTTTCCCACAAACAAGAATGGGCGTTGAGCAAGTTTATTATGATGCTTTTATCAGGGCTAAAGAATACCAAGATGTTTGGGATAAATATGCTGCTTTACCTGTAAAAACAAAAGCTAATTCTTATGCTCCAAGAATAGATTT
>CAXBPN010000284.1:0-2897 GCA_963977515.1 uncultured Flavobacteriales bacterium | reverse complement strand
CCACCATAAAAAGTCCAAGTACCTTTACCCATTTTACCATGAATGTATTTAGCAGCATTTAAACTTTTGTTTTCACCCATAACAAGTGTGCTCGATTTTAAAAATTGCTTATTGTAAGAAGTTGTTTGTCCGAAAAATCCCTTAATCAATGTTTCATGATTTTGGCATAACATAGTAGGCACAGGGTCCCATTTAGCAGAAAAATCGAAAAGCGTAAAATTATCTAATTTTTCAGGTGTTTTGGTATGTGTTTCGGTTGCGTCAATGTTAGAAAACTCATATTCTAAAGGATTTGTTTTTAACGTAAAATCCTTGAAAGCAAAAGTTTTACTGTAATCTAATTTCGAATTATAATCAGGAGTTGTTCCATCACCATCAAACATGGCTTCGCAAATGTCTAAGTTTTCTGCTGCTAAAGCAATATCAAGAGCATCGGTACCAGAACACATGGCAAATAGAAATCCTCCTCCCATGGTAAATTCTTTTATTTTTTTGGCTACGCCTAATTTTAATTCTGATACTTTACTAAAGCCTAATCTACTTGCGTTTTCTTCATTGTATCTAACTTGTTCTTGATACCATGGAGCACTTCTGTAACGAGCATAAAATTTTCCATACTGACCTGTAAAATCTTCGTGGTGTAAATGAAGCCAATCATAAAGTGGTAACTTATCTTGAATTATTTCATCATCGTAAATTACATCATAAGGTATTTCAGCATAAGTTAAAACTAAAGTTACGGCATCATCCCAAGGCTGTTTGTTTTTAGGAGAATAAACAGCCACTTTTGGTACTTTTTCTAATTTTACCACATCCATATTTACTTCTGGGTCGGCAATTTGTTGTAAAATAGCTGTCGATTTCACGTCAGCAATTACTTCAAAAGTTACATCTCTTATTATTAATTCCTCTTCAATGGCTTTAATGTGTTTTATCATAAAACTACCCCCACGGTAATTTAATAACCAATTAATATCTACTTGATTTTCTAATACCCAAAAGGCAACACCATAAGCTTTTAAATGATTTTTCTGCACATTATCCATTGGGATAAGCAAATACGTAGCATTTGCCTTAAAGGAAAGTAGTGTAATGATTATTAATATGAAGAATGATTTTATTTTCAAGATGGTATTTGTTTCATTTAAAGATAACTGATTACTTTTTACTATATCACTTAATTACTAGAACGGAGCATCGTTGTCATCATTATCGACATCAAAATCATCATTATCATTCATTCTTGATGCACGAGTAATTGTCCCTTGATTTTCAAAATCTGTTCCTACTGGCATTGTTGCAAAGTCCCCATCATCTATATTGTTATTATAAAAAGCACTTTTATCTAAATCTTCAAACTTAGCCAATTCATTAATAAATCGTAGTTGAATATCACAAACAGCACCGTTTCTATGTTTTGCAATAATAATGTTTGCTACACCAGCAGTAGAATTTCCATCTTCATCTTCTGTAATTCCGTAATAATCAGGGCGATGAAGAAATTGAACCATATCAGCATCTTGCTCAATAGAACCAGATTCTCTTAAATCAGAAAGCATAGGTTTTTTATCTCCACCTCTTGTTTCTACGGCTCTACTCAATTGCGATAAAGCTAAAACAGGTATGTTTAATTCTTTGGCAATACTTTTTAAGGAACGTGAAATTGTACTAATTTCTTGTTCACGATTTCCTCCTTTATGGTCGCCACCGGCAGTCATTAACTGAAGATAGTCAATAATTAACAGTTGGATACCATGTTGAGCTTTTAAACGACGAGCTTTTGCTCTTAATTCAAATACAGATAAACCAGCCGTATCATCAATAAAAATTGGAGCTTCTGCCAAACCTGTAATTCGGCTGTGAATTTGCTGAATTTCATCATTTCTCAAATTACCACTTCTTAATTTTTCGGATGAAATTTCAGATTCGGCAGAAATTAAACGAGTTACCAATTGAATAGAAGACATTTCTAAAGAGAAAAAAGCAACGGGCATTTTAAAATCTACAGCAGCATTTCGCATTAATGAAAGTACAAAAGAGGTTTTACCCATTGCAGGTCGAGCAGCAATAATTACTAAATCGGATGGTTGCCATCCTGATGTAACTCTATCTAAAGCCGTAAAGCCTGAGGCTACACCAATAACACCAGCTTCTTGATTTTTTGCGGTTTCAATTTTCTTAATCGATTCTCGAATTAAATCCGACATACTGTCGTAACTCTTATTTAAGTTTCCTTCAGCAACAGCAAATAAATTACTTTCAGCTTTGTCTAATAAAGTAAAAACATCGGTTGTTTCATCATAAGCTTCTGTAATAATATTAGAGGAAATACGAATTAATTCCCGTTGTATATATTTTTGAGCAATAACTCTTGCATGAAACTCAATATTTGCTGCAGAAGCAACTCTATTTGTTAGTTGAGTTATGTAGTAAGCTCCTCCAACTATATCAAGTTCTCCTTTTTGCTTTAAGTCTTGAGTTACTGTTAGAATATCAATGGGTTCAGATCTAGTAAATAAATCTTGAATAGAGGCAAATATTTTTTGATGAGCATCTTTATAAAAACTTTTAGCTTGCAAAATATCAATGGCTGTATTTACAGCTTCCTTTTCTAACATTAAAGCACCCAAAACGGCTTCTTCTAAATCAACAGCTTGTGGTGGTAATTTACCATGTGTACTCGGTATCAATCCTGTTGAAGATGCGGGTTTCGTTCTTTTCCTTCCTGATGTTTTATCTGTTTCGCTCATAACTCAAAGATACTTATTTACATGGTTAATGTTTAAATGAAACGGGATTTTAAAAGTCATATTTTGTCAACTTATTAGCAGGCTTTGATTTAAACTAGCAATTGAGTTTATTAACCAATAATAAACAGCTTATGAACAAGTTGTTAA
>CAXBPN010000283.1:0-2900 GCA_963977515.1 uncultured Flavobacteriales bacterium | reverse complement strand
TTGTAGTAATCTTCAAGAAAACCATTAGCTGCATAGCCATTGTTATCATTTCTTGTGGAATCATTCCCTAACATCATATTTAATGGTTCGTATAATTGAATACCATAAGTTGGATCAACTACCTGAGAGGGTTCATAAGTATTATGGTACAGACTTACATCTGTTAAATCATTCTGAGCAAGTAGCTCAAAAAATGAAAGTATTAATATTAAAAAAGTAATAAATCTCATAATTGATAAATTTAAATATTCTTTTCCTTTTTACCCTTTAACCTTGCAATTTTTATATTTAAAAACCCAAAAGTAATTGTCATTAAAGGACTAATTAAATTAAAAAAACAATACATAAAATAGTCTCCAGTAGCAATACCTAAAACTCCTGAATGATAAGCACCACATGTATTCCAAGGAATTAAAGCGGAGGTAACTGTTCCTGAATCTTCTAACGTTCTACTTAACACTTTTGGATGCAAACCTCTTTCTTTATACTCTTCAGCAAACATTTTACCAGGTACAACTATCGCTAAATATTGATCAGAAGCTGTAACATTAAATACAACGCAAGATGTAGCTGTAGTTGCAATTAAAGACCCATCTGTTTTTGCTAGCCCAATTATACTTTGCGTTAAACGTTTTAACATTCCTGCTTTATCCATTATCCCACCAAAAATCATTGCACATATTATTAACCAAATTGTATTCAACATACCGCTCATTCCTCCTGATGAAAGTAATTCATTAACCAATTCATTTTCGGTTACAAATGCTACGTCGGTTGTCATGGAATCAATAATTGCTTTGTATGAATTTAACAACATTCCTTTCCCTCCTCCTAAAGAGGCTATTAAATCTGGTTGAAAAACAACTGCAAAAACACCTCCTAAAATACTTCCAAAAAGTAATGCAGGTATCGCTGGTACTTTTTTAACAATAAGTGCAATTACAGCTACGGGTACTAGAAATAACCACGGATTAATATTAAATTTTGAGGAAATTGCTGATTGTAATACATCAACCTGACTAACTTGTTCTCCTCCGTCATAGAAAAACCCCATTATTAAAAATATAATCAGTGTTATACCAATTGAGGGAATTGTAGTATAAGTCATATACTTGATATGTGTAATTAAATCAGTTCCTGCCATAGCTGGAGCTAAATTAGTAGTGTCAGATAATGGAGACATTTTATCTCCAAAATAAGCTCCAGAAATGATAGCTCCTGCAATAATAGATTCATCAATACCTAATGCTTTACCAATACCTAACAAAGCAATACCAACTGTTGCTACTGTTGACCATGAACTACCTGTTGCTAAAGAAACTATTGAACTAATGATGCACGAGGCAAATAAAAATATTGTAGGATTCAATATATCTAATCCGTAATATATCATTGCTGGGACAACTCCACTTAGCAGCCATGTACCAGCTAAAGAACCTATCAACAATAAAATAATTAAGGCAGGCAAGGCAGAACTTATGCTATTAGTCATGCCTTCTACAATATCGTTCCATTTAAACCCATTAGCTAAAGCAATAATTGCAGCAACTGCACCAGAAATTAATAAAGCTAATTGATTGGCTCCAGAAAGAGCATTATCTCCATACACCAACAATACATTAACTGCTAATAAGCCTACTAACACCAATATTGGCAATATGGATTGTAATAATGAAGGATTTTTTGTTTTACTCATTTAAAACCTTAAAGTAGCTATAGCTTGTAAATATATTAAGGTGCTTAATAGTATTCTAATTTTTAACTAACCAGTTATTAACAAGTTATAAATGGTTATAATATAAATTCAATTCTTAATTCAATTTCTTAGATTTTAAACGAATTGAATTACCTATAACGATAACATCAGAAAAAGCCATAGTTAATGCTGCAACCATAGGGTTTAAAAAACCAAAAGCAGCAATAGGTATTGCTACTATATTGTAAAAAAATGCCCAAAATAAATTTTGTTTAATCGTTTTTAGTGTATGCTTACTGATTAAGAAAGCCTCATAAACTTGACTTAAATCTTTATCGTTTAACAATACTATTTTAGCTGTTTGAACTGCTACTTGTGTTGCATTACTTAAACTAATACCTACACTTGCTTTTGCTAAAGCTGGAGCATCATTAATACCATCTCCAACCATCACTGTTAAATTGTTTTTTTGTAATTCTTCAATCTTGGCTAACTTTTGCTCCGGTAATTGCTGACTGTAAACTGTTTTTATGCCAATTTTAGCAGCCAACTCTTCACACTTCTCTTTTCTGTCTCCACTTAATAAAATGGTATTTAAGCCTTGTTGATTCAATAAGGTAATTGTCTCTGCTACATTTTCTTTTAACTCATCTTCAATATCAACACCAGCCATTAATTCGTTGTTTTTAATTAAATATATCGAATGAGATTGGTTTTCTGTTAATTTATCAGCAAAACGATACGACCCTAATTGATAAATATTACCATCTTTATCTTTTGCTTCTACTCCATATCCTTTTACTTCCTTAAAATCTAGAAAGTCAATAAGTAGTGCATCCTTTTTTAAAAAATTAGCAATAGATTTAGCTATAGGATGTGAAGAGTTTTGTTCTAAACTAAATAAAATGTTTTTTAATTCTTGCTCTTCTATTTGTGCATAAAGTTTTGTTTTTTTGATTATAAACTTACCAGTAGTTAGAGTTCCTGTTTTATCAAAAACAATATTTTTTGCATTTGCAAACTGCTCTAAAGTACTTCCTCCTTTTATTAAAATTCCTTTTTTAGCTGCTCTCCCAATACCCACCATTACAGCAGTTGGAGTAGCTAAGCCCATAGCACAAGGACAAGAGATTACTAACACTGCTATAGCTTGCATAATTGCTTGTTGTAAACTGATATTAAAAACAAAAAAAGCTAAAACAAA
>CAXBPN010000282.1:0-2982 GCA_963977515.1 uncultured Flavobacteriales bacterium | reverse complement strand
GGTAGAGGTTTAATTTGTGCTCCTTTGGTTGAGGATAGATGTGTAGAGTTAGGGTTAGATTTAATGGTTACTTCAAACAATGCAGCGTATGAAACTCCATTTACAGTTTCTGTAGATTTAATTGGACATGGCTGTACTACTGGTATTTCTGCAAGTGATAGAGCAAAAACAATACAGGCATTAATAAATCCTGAAACAAGAAACGAAGAACTAGGAAAACCTGGACATATTTTTCCGCTTAAAGCAAAAAAAGGTGGAGTTTTAAGAAGAGCAGGACATACGGAAGCAGCTATTGATTTGGCTCGTTTAGCAGGTTTTGAACCAGCAGGAGTTATTGTTGAAATAATGAATGAGAATGGAACAATGGCTCGTTTGCCTGATTTGCTTCCGATTGCTAAAAAGTTTGATTTAAAAATAGTTTCTATAAAAGATTTAATAGCTTATCGTTTAAAACATGAAACGTTAATTAAACGAGAAGTTTCAGTGAAAATGCCAACGGAAGTTGGTGAATTTGATTTAGTGGCTTACAAGCAAACGACAAATGAAATGGATCATTTGGCTTTAGTGAAAGGTACTTGGAAAAAAGATGAACCCATTTTAGTTCGAGTTCATTCTTCTTGTATGACAGGTGATATATTTGGTTCTTGTAGATGTGATTGTGGGCCTCAATTACAAAAATCGATGGAGATGATTGAAGAAGCTGGGAAAGGTGTAATTGTTTACATGAACCAAGAGGGGAGAGGAATAGGCTTGTTAAATAAATTAAAAGCATACAAATTACAAGAAGAAGGTAGAGATACCGTTGAAGCAAATATAGAATTAGGTTTTCAGGCAGATCAAAGAGATTATGGTGTAGGAGCTCAGATTTTAAGAGACTTAGGCGTTTCTAAAATTAAATTGATGAGTAACAATCCTAAAAAGAGAACAGGGTTGATTGGTTATGGATTAGAAATAACAGAAAATGTATCGATTGAAATAGAATCAAATCAACATAATAAAAATTATTTAGAGACTAAGAGAGACAAAATGGGTCACTCATTAAAAATGGATAAATAGTATTGATTTGATAATTTATTGATGTGTAAATGAGAAGATTATAAAGGATAGGTACTAGTCTTAAACCTTGATTCTAATATCTAAAATATAAAGAAAAATATGGGAAGAGCATTTGAATTTAGAAAAGCCCGAAAATTTAAACGTTGGGGGCAAATGTCAAGAACCTTTACTAGAATTGGTAAAGATATTGTAATGGCAATTAAAGAGGGTGGACCAGATCCTGATTCAAACTCTCGTTTAAGAGCAGTAATGCAAAATGCAAAGGCAGCAAATATGCCTAAAGATAATGTTGAAAGAGCAATAAAAAGAGCGACAGATAAAGATACAAGTAATTATAAAGAAACAATTTTTGAAGGGTATGCACCTCATGGAATTGCTGTATTAGTTGAAACGGCAACAGATAATAACAATAGAACGGTGGCAAATGTTCGTAGTTATTTTTCTAAGTGTGAAGGTAGTCTAGGTACTTCTGGATCGGTAGTGTTTATGTTTGACCATACTTGTAATTTTAGAATTGAAGATGACGGAACTGACCCCGAAGAATTAGAGTTAGAACTGATAGATTATGGTGCTGAAGAAGTTTTTGTAGATGAAGATGGAATTATAATCTATGCTCCATTTGAGAGTTTTGGTTCAATTCAAAAATACTTGGAAGAAAATAATAAAGAGATTTTATCATCTGGTTTTGAGCGTATTGCACAAATAACAAAACAATTAACACCAGAGCAAGAAGCAGATGTAAATAAATTACTAGAAAAGATTGAGGAAGATGATGACGTTCAAAACGTTTATCATACGATGGATGCTCAGTTAGAAGATTAAATTACCGGGCTTGTTCCGGATCTTTGAATAGAGTAGGAATAATTAACAACAAGATTGTAGCTTATCAAAGTATTTGTTCAATAAAATACTGATTACCATTAAAAGAGAAGGATTCCTTCTCTTTTTTTGTGAGCAATAATTTGCCAATTGGAGAAGCTGGAGAAATAGCAAAGAACGATTCATCTTCTACTTCTATTTTGCCAATGCTTGCTGCAATGTAGAAATTACCATTATTGGTATAAACAATACTTCCAATAGTAATTTGGTTAGTTGAGGTTGTTGAATTGATTTGAGATACAGCTTGTTTTAGTTTTAAGGCTTCTGTAAGTTGAGTTGTTAACTTTTCTGTTTCCAATTGAGCCATAGCCCTACCTGTTTCGTGTTTGTCGCCAGCACTGCTTTTGGTTTCATTGTTAGCAGCATCTTGTGTTTCTTGTAAAATTTCTTTTAAGGATGTAATTTTCTCCTCGGCTATTGTTAAACAGCGTTGGTAAAGTTTATTTTTTATAGAAGCGGAATTTTGCAATTTTTGATTCTCGTTTATCGACATTTTATGTAATATGCCAGTTTGTTCTGTTTAACTTTCTAAGACAATGAAAAACTCCTTCTTCAATTCTTTTGGAATGTAAATTTCGATTAGTATTTCCAATAAGTTGAGTGTCAAAAATTCCTAAAGAATATAGTTTGTCTTCAATTTTTTTTGCGAATTCAATTTCAATTTGACAATCACTATATGAATATTGGGCGTTTGTATGGTCGGTTATGGAAAGTTTCCTAATTATAAGTATTAACCCAATTTTAGCATCTTCTTTGGGTAGAATAGTGGTGCAAAATTTATTTAAATGAGGTAAAAAACCATCCTCGAATTGAGCAGGTATCCTTTTATTCCCTATTCCTTTAAATACATACCCAATATTTTCTTTGTTTGTTCTAGCATCGATTACATCAACACTATAAAAAGGAATCTCTTTAAAAGAAGAGTCGGGATTTAGAGATATAAAACGTGTGGTTACTTGAGAGTAACTAGTAGCAAAAGCTATAATTAAAATAAAGAATAAAACTATTTTTTTCATAGCGTTCAATTTACATCGGATCAACATCAAT
>CAXBPN010000281.1:0-3025 GCA_963977515.1 uncultured Flavobacteriales bacterium | reverse complement strand
AACATTTTCTTAATTAACGAAATATCTCTAAATGTAATATTGGTATTTACAAATTGATTTTCCTTAACTTGATAATCAATAATACCATTAACCAAATTAGAAATCGTTTCATTATTATAAACTTTTAAACTTCTTGAGGCAGCCTCTACCGAATCAGCCATCATTAAAGCAGCAGTTTCTTTTGAATATGGTATTGGACCAGGATATTGAAATAAATCTTCATCAATAGATTCATCCGGATTATCAGCTAAATACATTTTTAAAAAATATTGAGTTTTAGTTGTTCCGTGATGTGTTCTTATAAAATCAATAATTTGTTCAGGTAGATTGTGTTTTTTAGCTAATTCAATTCCATTTATAACATGATTTATTATAATAGATGCTGATTCTTCATAACCTAATTCATCATGTGGATTAACTCCTGATTGGTTCTCTATAAAATAAGCTGGAGCTATCATTTTACCAATATCATGATAAAGAGCACCAGCACGAACTAAAAGTGGGTTCCCTCCTATTTCTCGAATCGCTTCTTCTGCTAAATTTGAAACTTGAAGAGAATGTTGAAACGTTCCTGGTGCTTTTAGATTTAACTCTCTCAACAAGTCATTATTAGTGTCCGAAAGTTCTAATAAAGTTACATCAGAAATAAACCCAAACACTTTTTCAAATAAATAAATTAAAGGATAAGTTATCAACGTAAAACCAGCACCTACAGCAAACCAAGTTAACTTATCGAAAGAGACCTTCATGATACTTCCTTCTTGTAATAAAGATAAACCAACATATAGTAAAGAAAAAGTAACAAATACAATTACGGAAGTATAAAAAAGCTCTGATCGTTTATTAACATTCAACACCGTAAACAAAGTTATAATACCAGTAATTGCTTCCAAAAACACAAATTCAAATGAATTTGGAACAATAAAACTGATTAGGAAAATGCTAATAATATAAATAAATAATGCCAATCTATTACCAAAAAATGTACGAATAAGCAACGGAATAACACAAAATGGAATGGTATAAATACTAGCATTTTCAAATTTTAAAACTAATTGTGTTACTCCAACAAAGGCAACGATTATTAATAAGAAAAAACCAATATTCATGTTGTCACTAAAAATTTCTGGAGCAACATTTTTAATAAAAATATAAATAGAATAAAACAGTAATACCACCAATAATATTTGCCCTAACAATACCCATACAAACTGGTTAGTAGCTCCAAGTTTAAACTCATAATCCTGTTTTAGCGATTGTAAAATTTGATATTTTTCTGTGTTAACAATTTCTCCTGTAGAAATAATTTTTTCACTTTTTAAAACTCCACCTCGTGTTAATGAAATGGATGATAATTCACTCTCTAAATCTTTTTTTGTTAAATCATCATTAAAAATAATATTATGAGAAATAGAGTTCTCTAGCCCTAGTAATAAAAAGCTATCGTTTAGTAGTTGTTGACTTCTAATTTCTTTTTCAATAAAATTATAAGCTTGTTTTATGGTGAATAAATCTTTCAACTCAACGTCTTCTCCAATATTATTTTCTGATAAAACTATTACAGAGTAATCTTCTTGTTTTTTTTCCAAAACATCTGTTAACTGAATTATTCCTATTTCAAATAATTCATTCAAAAAATCATTTCCTTTAGCAATATACGCTGCTTTATCCCCCTCTATTTGTATCGAATCAACCCAATTTTTATTAATCCAATTTTTTAAGTTTTGAATTGATTTTTGTTCAGCATTCTTATCTCTATTAAAATACAATAAGTAAGAACTTTTTAATTGTGTCTTTTCAGCTTCAATTTCTTCTTTGGTTTTATTTATAGCAAAATCATAAGGTGCAAATAAATCTTCGTGTACCCATGGTTTATTTTTCTGAAACTCATATTTAAATTTTCCTTCTTTCGGTAAAAAGAAAATAATAAAAGCTGCAGAAATTACGAAGAGTAATATTTTAAATATAAACTCTTGTTGATGACGTATGTTATTAATAAATCTATTCACTTAATTTGCTTAATAAAAACATAAAAGTAATTGTAATATTTTTATATAAATATCAAATACCAATAAAACAGTACTTTAATTCCTCATTTTTAATCTTAAATAATTAACTTCGTGGCAATGAAAATCAGTATAAAATCAAGTTAATTTATTATGAAAGAAGTATATATCATATCGGCTGTAAGAACGCCAATAGGGAGCTTTATGGGAAGCTTATCAACTGTTGAAGCCCCAAAATTAGGAGCTGCTGCAATTAAAGGGGCATTAGCAAAAGCTAATGTATCAGCAGATCAAATTGAAGAAGTATTTATGGGTAACGTTTTACAAGCTAATGTTGGTCAAGCACCTGCTCGTCAGGCTGCTATGTTTGCTGGTATTGGAGAAAATGTTCCTTGTACAACTATAAATAAAGTTTGTGCTTCAGGTATGAAAGCAATTTCATTAGGAGCTCAATCAATTATGACTGGTGATAACAATTGTGTTGTTGTTGGAGGTATGGAAAACATGAGTTTAGTACCTCACTATTACAATGCAAGAACTGCAGTTAAATTAGGAGATATTAAAATGACTGACGGAATGGTTAAGGATGGCTTAACTGACGTTTACAACAGAGTTCACATGGGAGTTTGTGCTGAAAAATGTGCAACAGAAAAGAATATTACAAGAGAAGAACAAGATGCTTTTTCAATAGAATCTTATAAAAGAAGTGCAGCTGCATGGGAAGCTGGGAAATTTGATAATGAAATAGTTCCTGTTGAAATTCCACAACGAAAAGGCGAACCAATTATCTTTTCTAAAGATGAAGAATACACCAATGTAATGATGGATAGAATACCTACTTTACGCCCTGTATTTGATAAGGAAGGTACAGTTACTGCTGCAAACGCTTCCACATTAAATGATGGTGCTTCTGCATTAATTTTAATGAGTAAAGAAAAAATGGAAGAATTAGGTGTTAAACCTATTGCAAAAATTGTTAGCTATGCTGATGCTGCACAAGCTCCAGAATGGTTTACTAC
>CAXBPN010000280.1:0-3028 GCA_963977515.1 uncultured Flavobacteriales bacterium | reverse complement strand
CAACAAAAAAAGGACGAAGAAAAGAAAGACGACGAGAAGAAAGACGACAAAGATAAAAAGGACGATAAAAATCAAGACCAGAAAGATAATCAAGATAAAAAAGACGACAAAAACAAGGATAAAAAAGAGAATAAGGACGAACAAAATAAAGAGAAGGATAAAGAGAACCAAGATAAAAAAGACGGAGAAAAAGATAAGGAGAATCAAGAGAAACAAGAACAACAAAAGCCAAATCAGCTTTCTAAGCAAGATGCTCAACGTATGTTAGATGCATTAAACAATCAAGAGAAAAAAGTACAAGCAAAGCTGAAAAAGAAAGGTGAAAAAGGCGAAAAAACGAACATCGAAAAAGACTGGTAACAAAATGATTATTGACAACTAAATAATTGATTATTTTGTACAAATAAATGAGAACAATTTTAAAACATATAAGCTTAACTTTTATTGCAATTATTCTTGCTTCTAGCATCTTTGCACAAGATTTTGAGTTTACTGCTGCAACAAGTAGAACTGAAGTTGCTACTGGCGACCGTTTTCAAATTGAATTTGCTGCGAACGGTAAAATTTCAAATTTTAAAGCTCCAAACCTTTCTAATTTCAGAGTATTATCTGGCCCAAACCAATCTACCAATATGTCGTGGGTAAATGGTAAAACCAATGCTTCTTACACTTACAGCTACATTTTAATGGCGATAAAAGAAGGTGAATTTACCATTGGACCTGCTGTTGCTGCTCACGAAGGTACTGCCTACAATACTAATTCTTTAAAAATAACGGTTAGTAAAGGTGCTAACGTCCAACAAGCTGGAAGCAACCAAGCTAAAACAAAAGTTAGTCAAGAAGATGTAGCTAAAGATTTGTTTATTAAATCAAGCGTAAATAAAACCACTGCTTACCAAGGCGAACAATTAATTGCTTCATATAAACTTTACACCAAAGTAAATATCGCAGGAAATGAATTAGTTAAAAATGCAGATTTAAATGGTTTCTGGAGTCAGGAAATTGATTTAGGACAAACTCAATGGGCTCAAGAAATAATTGGAGGATACCGATGGAATGTAGCTACAATTAGGAAAATAGTTTTGTTTCCTCAACGTTCTGGTAATTTAGAAATTGATCCGCTAGAAATGAAATTTATTGTTCAACGTAGAACTAGTGGTGGTGGAAATTCACCCTTTGACCAGTTTTTTGGTAGAGTTGAGAATGTTGAGATTCCTTTAAAAAGTAAAGCAATTAAAATAAAAGTGTTGCCACATCCTACAACAGACAAACCAAATAGCTTTAACGGTGCTGTTGGGCAATTAAACATGACTTCAGAAATTACAACTAATAAAGTAAAAGCAAATGAAGCCATCAACATTAAAATTAAAATTTCGGGTAAAGGAAATATCCCTTTAATTGATAATTTAGGTCTTGAATTTCCTGATGATTTTGAAACTTACGATCCAAAAATTAACGATAACATAAGCACTACAAGTAATGGCGTTTCTGGTTCTAAAGAGTTTGACTATTTAGTAATTCCTCGTCATGCAGGTACATTTAATATTGCTCCTATAGAGTTTAGCTATTTCGATCCATCAACTAAAAAATATAAAACACTTACCTCTGAACCTTTTACTATTGAAGTAGAAAAAGGAGATGGTTCTGCAAATAATGTTACTTATTCTGGAGCAAATAAAGAAGAGGTTGAGATTTTAGGAAACGATATCCGTTACATTCATTTAAAAGAAATAAAAATTAGCTCTACCACTTCTAACTTTTATAACAGCATACTTTTTTATGTTTTACTTTTAATTGCTCCTCTCCTATTTGTTCTTGCCTATATTTTTAGAAATAAAATTAGAGCATCGCAAAAAGATGTTATTGGTAACAAGAAGAGAAAAGCCGGTAAAGTAGCAAGTAAACATTTAGCTTCTGCTAAAAATAGCTTAACAAACAACCAACAAAAGGAGTTTTATGAAAATATTTCTAAAGCACTTTTTGGGTATGTTAGTGATAAATTAAACATTGCCTTATCCGAATTAAGTAAAGAAAATATTGCTCAAAAACTAGCGGTAATTAATGTTACTGAATCTACCAGTAAAGAATTAATTGACACATTAGAGTTATGTGAGATGGCAAGGTTTGCACCTATATCAGTTTCATCACAAGAGATTTACAACAAAGCTGAAAACAGTATTAATAAAATTGAAGAGGAGGCTAGGTAATGAATAATGTAGAATTTAAAATAGCAAATCATTTTGAAGGAAAAAACATTTCGGTTTTATTCAAATTAATTACTCACACTTTCTTTTTATTATTTCTTTTTAGCTACTCCATTTCATTTGCAACATCTATTAAAGACCCCAATATTGACTTTAATCAAGCAAACAACTTGTATTCAGAAGCAAAGTACAGTGAAGCAATTGAAATCTATGAGCAGTTAATTAAAGATGATATGTTGTCAACTGACATCTACTTTAACTTAGGCAACGCTTATTACAAAACCAACAATATTCCTGCTGCTATTTTAAATTACGAGAAAGCATTAAAGTTACAACCAGACAACAAAGACGCAATTTTCAACCTAAAATTAGCAAATGCTAAAACTGTAGATAAAATTGAAGCTGAGCCAGATTTATTTATCACAAATACTTGGAACACATTTGTAACCTCTAAAACTGCTGATAATTGGGCATATTACACCATTGCATTATTTTTCCTTGCCCTTGTTTTATTTGTTAGTTATTTAATTTCTCACCAATTACTCATTAAAAAATCAGGCTTTTATGGTGGTTTATTCTTTATGATTTTAGGGTTATTCTGTTGGTTAATGGCAGCACAAAATACTGCTTATCATGAGCGCTCGGCAGAAGCTATTATATTTACAGAAACGGTTACTATTAAAAGTGAACCGAATACAACAAGTGAAAAATTATTTACGCTTCATGAGGGAACAAAAGTAAAAGTGATAGAATCGACCAACGATTGGACAAAAATTAAATTACCAAATGGTAATGAAGGTTGGTTGAGAGTTTCTGATATAAGA
>CAXBPN010000279.1:0-3034 GCA_963977515.1 uncultured Flavobacteriales bacterium | reverse complement strand
ATAATTTCGTGATTGGTATCAACAATATGTTGAGGTGTAGTATTTTCTTTTTTTGCTCTAAGTGTAATTGCAGCACCATGCTCATCCGAGCCACAAATAAAAGCAACATCTTCGCCTTTTCCTTTAAGGTATCTTACATAAATATCAGCAGGTAAATAACACCCAGCAATATGACCCAAGTGTAAAGGTCCGTTTGCATAAGGTAAAGCTGCTGTTACTGTATATCTTTTTGCTTTGTTCATAAAACCTTTTGTTGTCATTCCGAGCGGAGTCGAGGAATCTTTATAGAATTAAAAAGATTCTTCTAGTATCTCTTATTTATACTTCGAAGCTTTTGTTATCGCAAAACGTGCTCAGTATGACATAAGAATTCAATCGGAAAGACATTAATTATTAAATTCGTGCAAATTTACATTTTATAAAGGTTAAAAAATGCAAAAACCACCGAATTTACAAAAAGGCGATAAAGTTGCACTAGTTTCTACTGCCCGTAAGCTTACAATGGAAGAATTACAATTGGGAGTTGACGAAATAAAAAGCTGGGGATTAGAACCAGTTTTGGGTGAAAATTTATTTGCTGTTGACAATCAATTTGCAGGAACAACGGAAGAGCGTATTGCTGATTTTCAAGAAGTTTTAGATAATCCAGAAATAAAAGCAATTATATGTGTGAGAGGTGGTTATGGTACTGTTAAAATTATTGATGAATTAGATTTTTCACAATTTATAAAACAACCAAAGTGGGTTTGTGGCTATAGTGATGTTACAGTTTTGCATAATCATATCAATCAAAATTTTGGCATAGAAACTTTACATTCGGCAATGCCTTTAGGCTTTAAAGACAATACACCAGAAGCGTTAGAAAGTTTAAGAGAAACATTGTTTGGAACTTCACCAATTTATAGTTGTAATGCAAATGAATTAAATGTTTTAGGAGAAGCAGAAGGCGAGTTAGTAGGAGGGAATTTGTCGATTATTTACAGTTTAACAGGAACAAAATCGCAATTGAAGACCAAAGGGAAAATATTGTTTATTGAAGATTTAGATGAGTATTTATATCATATTGACAGGATGATGATGAATTTAGATAGAGCAGGAATGCTTGCTGATTTGGCAGGATTGGTTGTTGGAGGAATGACTGATATGAATGATAATACAGTTCCTTACGGAAAAACGGCTAAAGAAATTATTATTGATGCGGTTAAGAAATACAACTATCCTATTTGTTTTGATTTCCCTGCTGGTCATGTTGATGATAACAGAATCTTAATAATGGGAAGAAAGGTGCATTTAAAAGTTACAAAAGAAGAAACAGAATTAGAGTTTCTAGACAAAAAGTGACCGCTTATTTAAAAAAAGTGACCGCTTAGAAAATAAAACTGCCTTTCATAGTTTTTGAGAAACTCTGTACTTACATTTGAGTATAATTAAGAGCACTAAATCTTTTTACTATGAAAACATTACTACTTTCTTTATCAATTCTTTTCTCTTCTGTTTATTGTTCGGCTCAAGTTATTTTTGGAATAACTTCAAATTTATGTGATACAACAACTGAACATAATTACTATTATCAGTATGCTGGTAATATTGATGGTAGCTCTACAGATTGGAATACGCCAAATATGTTGATAGACTCCAATGCAATACAAGGTTGTTTAGTATTGGTTAATGATGGAGCAACTCCAGGAACTATTGATACTGTAGGGAGTTCTCCTCATCCAACAACTGCTGACGCATGTGATTCAACTACTTGGACTCAAGATTTAACGGGAAAGATAGCTGTATTGTATCGAGGAGCATGTGAATTTGGAATTAAAGCCTATAATGCTCAGAAAAGAGGAGCGATAGGAGTAATTATGATAAATCATAGCGGTGATGCAATTGGTATGTCGGGAGGAACTTTTGGTGTAAATGTAACAATACCTGTTTGGATGATAGGAGAGGTAGATGGTAATCAGTTGGTTACTTGTTTAGATACAGTTTGCACTGGAGTTACAGGATTCTTTGGTACTGAATTTCCTGCATTTGCAAATGATATGGCATCGAGCAAGCCATTAATGTTAATGACAGAAAGTTCAGCTATGCCATGGGATTTGGCAAGAACAGGGATTGAATATCCAGTTGATTTGGGATTGTGGGTATATAATAAGGGATGGGAAGCTCAAAGTGGTGTTACCGTAACAGTTGAAGTTGAACGAAGTGGAGCTATTGAATTTACAAATACTTCTACCTCATTAAATTTTAATACACCAGATACCACATTTGTTGATAGTCAGTATGTAGATTTAGGTACTTATGCTCCTGCAAATTGGATGGTAGGGACTTATACCATTACTTACATCATTAATAATAGTGGAGATGAAGATTTATCAAATAACGTATTTAGTTTTGAGTTTAAGCTAACCAACAATGAAGATGTGTATGCAAAGTGTAGGTTGGATAACAGTAATAAACCGATACATAATACAGCTTATTCGCTAACTAATTCAATATGTGGCCCTACCTTTGAAAGCTGTATAGTATTTAAGAACAGTGTTGCAGGCACAAGAAACACTCAAGCTACAGGATTAACATTTTCATGTAAGCCTATTGGAACTACGATGACTAATGAGTTAATAGAAATAAAGGCTTATCAATGGGACGACTCATTTACAGATATTAATTCACCTGCGACATATGACTCATTAACTCTTTTAGAAAGTGCAACTTATACTTATACTGACAATTCAGAAAATGGAATGAATATATTTTTACCTTTTAATAATTCAATTTCACTTCAGAATAGCCAACGCTACCTATTTTGTGTAAGCAACACTTCTGACTCATTAAGGGTGGGTTATGATGCTTATAACGTAAATTATTATCCTGAAGGGTTGAACTATACAACTACTATAAATCACTATCTCCAACCTGTCTCTCCCGTTAGTGATGTGCCATGTAGTCCTAAACAATGGTACACTGCAGGCTTTGGCTACGATAATACTCCATCAATATCTGTAACGATGGACATTGCAACAGGTATAGATGCTATTGT
>CAXBPN010000278.1:0-3040 GCA_963977515.1 uncultured Flavobacteriales bacterium | reverse complement strand
ATCAAAACCGTTTTCAAAAACAGCAAAATCAGCTCCAGTACCATTGTAAATTGCTCCTTCAAAAGTTAAAGTAGTTGTTCCTCCATCACCTAAACTTACTACTCCGTTAGTTCCAGATTTTTCGGTTGCCGAAAACTCATCGCCAACAGTTGTTTTACCTAAACTTTCATCAGCAATATCTTGCCAACCTCTGTCAATAGTTGTATTAGTTGCCCAGCCAACAAATACTGATGAATCTTTATGGATTGCTGTAGTGCCAGATTGATTTGCAGGTGGAGCATAAGAGCCTTGTCCGAAGCTCATAAAATTAGAACCTACAAACAATACTATAAATAAGCCCTTCATCATTGTTTCACAAATTTTTGAGTGGATATTAATCCTTTCTCATCTGTTAATTGAATAAAGTAGATTCCTGCATTTAATTCTGAAACATCAATGCTTGTGATTCTGTTGTTAATGGCTGGATTGTTTAACACAACTCTTCCATTTATATCTAAAATAGAAATTGTATTAATAACGGTTTCATTTTTAATATTTAGGTTGCTTGAAGCTGGATTAGGGTAAAAAGAAAAGTTGTTTTTAAATATTTCTTTTAAACCAACAGGAAAGTTTAAGTCTATATTATCTAAACAAAAGAAAGTAGGTGTATTTATACCCCATGCTCCAACATCACTAGAGCTTAATTCGAAATAGACACTATCAATTGGTGTTCCATTGGCATAAAACGCAACCGTTTCCCAGTTGCTTTGAATGTAATCTTGAGAATTATTTGTAAATCGATAATCGGCCAAATAATGATCTAAGCTATCTATGTAAATGTTGTTGCCATAAAATTTAATTGTTATTTTAAACCAATCTGGATCATTCCCAGTTACCCCACCAAACTTTTTTGCAAACATATCTCCATCTCGCATACTATTGTACGCATAAGTTGAATTGGTAATTTGAAATTGAAATGTATTGTCAATAGGGTTTAATATTTTAATAGAACTTCCATTTTGAGAAACAATATAATTACTTGAGTTATTAGCTCCAGCACCAGCTTTTGCACTAAATTTATTTCCTGCACCAGAAGTTACAGTGTCAGTCATGTTGGAGTAAGCAAAACCGCCTAACCAATATCCTGGAGCACCCCAAGTAGTATCGTACTCGTTTGGAAATATAAAATCTCCACTTTGAAATTCAGAACTAAAAACGCCACTATTGTGTGTCCCACTTAAATCACTACCATCCCAATATGATTCGGCAGGGAGTGTTAAGTTTTCGAAATCTGCAACTTGTGCTTTAACTGTTTGTGATGCAATTAATCCAAGGCATACGAATGTAGCCAGTTTGATAATTTTTTTCATTTTTTTTCGGTTTATCCCAAGCAATATGGGAAGATTAATAATAAACCGAGAATAATAGTGAAGCCTTTATTGTAAGAAATAAGTCCTCGCTTTTAGTCCCGAAAGCTTTTCCCGATAAATCGGGATATTATAGGCAGGTCTCCTGACTCACTCCTTATTTTTACGCCTTCCCGAGTTCCGATAGCTATCGGAATAATCAGTGGCTAATTGTAAAAACTTTTAGAGTTTACAGTTGCGGGTACAGTTTAGGATTTACACCTAATTCCCTATTAATGTCAATGTTATGACAACCAATAATAGTACAAAACTACAATAATTTTTATAATAATATATGATATGTATCAAGCTTTTTATTTACATTTAGATAAATGTATTTTAAGCTAACTATAATACTTGTTGTAACGACAATTACAATGAGCTTAACTGCTCAAGAATATTGTATTAAATTTTCGAAAGAAAATAAAGATGATGTTTTTATTAAAAAAGGAAAACGATTATCTTATGTCTTGCAAAATGAAGCGAAATGGAAAGAAGGAGTTGTTTTTAAGGTAAGTGAAGATTCTCTATTTTTTGAAGTTGAAAAAGAATCAAAATTATTTATAGAGGATGATAATATTGAAGCATTAGCTTATGGAATAGATGAGTTTAAAATGATGGCTTATCCTAAAGCTGCAACTATTCTAAGAGGTACAGGTTTAATTGCAGGCTTGGTTGTGGCTACAGCATTAACTGCTGGCTCACTTTTGTTGGCTACTGATTTTGAAGCAAACGATTCAACTCCTCCCTTAAAAGTATTTAAGCGAGAAGTTGATGTGGAAGATGGTTGGAAAATCGAAATAATCCCTTGTTTATTAAGTAAGGAGTAAATAACTCCTTACTTAGCAATTTTATCCATAATCATAACATAAACTCTATCATTTTTAATATCTTCTATGTTAATTCCAAAGTCCATTACTTTGGTACGTTGCATTTTAACTAATTCCATGTGGTTTTCATCGTGTAATGTGAAAATGAAGAAATATTTATCATCAACTTTCCCCAATAATTTTGTCATCATTTGGTAGTCTGTATCTTGTATTTCACTTCTTCTTTCTTCAAACTCTTCGTAAGGAATACTGTAATAGTCAAAGAAAATTTTAGTTAAAACCTCATTCCCTTTAAAAAAGGCATCAATATTTTCAATTTCCCAAACATGAAACCCTTCATATTGGTAACACATTTCACTAAATTCGGCAGCAAGCATATATTTTTATTTTTTAATTAGGAAAAACCTTTAGTGTATTCAATAACGATTCATTGAATTCATTTTCGCTTAGTCCCGTATTTATATTGTTTTGATTAAAGTATTGTATTAAATTTTCTGTGGCCATATTTCCGGTTAAATCGTCTTTAGCCATAGGGCAACCACCAAAACCTTTTATAGCTCCATCAAATCTTCTGCATCCGTTTTGGTAAGCTGCATCAACCTTTTCTACCCATGTATCAGGTGTGGTGTGTAAGTGTGCTCCAATTTCTATGTTTGAAAATTCAGGAATAACGCTACCAAACAAAGCAGAAATATTTTCTTTATTTGAAACCCCAATCGTGTCAGAAAGAGCTATTATTCCAACTCCTAAATCAGCTAACTTTTTTGTCCAATCAATTACAATCTCGCTATTCCACAAATCACCGTAAGGATTGCCAAAAGCCAT
>CAXBPN010000277.1:0-3057 GCA_963977515.1 uncultured Flavobacteriales bacterium | reverse complement strand
TACAAAAACAATGATGAATTAATATCATTAAATGGTGAAGAATTAACTCCTGACAATTATCAAGAACTTATCAATAAATATAAAACAGAAACAAAGGAAGGTGACAAGGTTTCTATTGTAGTTGCAAGAGCTGAAAAAGGAAAAACAAAAAATAAAACGTTAAAAGCAAAAGCATTTAAAGTAGAGTCTTCTAAAAAAGTATTGATGGAGTTTGATGAAAATGCAACTGAAGAACAGCTTAAACTAAGAAATCAGTGGTTAAGTAAAAAATAATCTATTAAAAACTAATGCTAAACAAAAACAAACTATACTGGTATGCTCAATTATTAGGTTGGCTGGTATATGTTTTAGTTGTTGGATTATTTAATAAGTTAAGCGGAAATGATGTAACAACAGAGTTAGTTGTTAGTTTGCTATCTATCTATCTTATTGGTTTATCTATTACACACTTTTATCGGGCAATTATTATAAAATTCAACTGGATGCGTCATTCTGTTGGGTTATTAGTTCCCCGAGTTTTGGCAAGTGTAATTATTTTAGGAATATTCGTTTACATCATACAAACTTTGGTTTTAGAAGTAGTTATTGCTAATGGTTCTTTCAGGCTTGAATTTGCAGATGCTTTAGAGAAAATAATAAACTGGTCCCTTCTGCTGTTGCTTTGGTCATTATTTTATTTCTTATTCCATTATATTAACAACTATAAGCAAGAAGAAATTAAAAACCTAAAATGGCAAGCTGCTAAAAATGAAATAGAATTAAATAAGCTAAAATCTCAGCTTAACCCTCATTTTGTATTCAATTCGATGAATAGTATTAGAGCTTTAGTAGATGAAAATCCCTTATTAGCAAAAAATGCAATTACACAATTATCAAATGTTTTACGAAACTCATTATTAATGGGTAAAAAGAAGTTAATTCCTTTAGCAGATGAACTAAAAATAGTTGATGATTATTTAAGTTTAGAAAAAACTCGATTTGAAGAAAAATTAACCATCATAAAAAAAATTGATGAAAATTCACAAACATTTCTTGTCCCTCCATTAATGATTCAAACGCTAGTGGAAAATGGTATAAAGCATGGAACATCTAAACTATCTAAAGGAGGAACCATTGAGTTCATTACAGAACTTAAAGATAAAACACTCTTTATTACCATATATAATAGTGGGTATTATGACAAGAATAAGCCTTCTGAAACTGGATTTGGATTAGTCAACACAATACAACGATTACAATTGATGTATGGCGATGAAGCTAAATTTAAAATTGAAAATGAAAACGACAAAGTTAAAACAACATTATTAATACCTCAAAAACTAACACTCTAAACTTCTTTAAAAATGAAAGCAATAATAGTAGATGATGAAAGATTGGCTAGAAAGGAACTTCATAACTTATTAGCTAAATACCCAAGTATAGAGATAATTGGAGAATATGATAATGCTGAAGATGCGATTAGTGAAATAGAAAAACAGAAACCAGACTTAGTATTTTTGGATATTCACATGCCTGGTAAAGATGGATTTGGGGTATTAGAAGAATTAATTTATGTGCCACAAGTAATTTTTGTTACAGCTTATGATGAATATGCTATAAAAGCCTTTGAAGTAAATGCATTAGATTATCTTTTAAAACCAATTCAACCAGAAAGATTAGATGAAGCTATAAATAAGTTGTCAGCTCAACTTCAAAACAACAACATTCCAACCAATAAATTAAATGCAAATGACCAGGTATTTGTAAAAGATGGTGAGAAATGTTGGTTTGTTAAATTAGAAGATGTTCCAATGTTTGAATCAGAAGGGAACTACGTTCGAGTTTATTTTAAAGGAAACAAGCCTTTAATATTAAAATCATTAAATAATCTTGCTAATAAGTTAGATGAGGATGTTTTTTTTAGAGCAAACCGTAAGTTTATTATTAACTTAAATTGGATTGAAAATGTTGAAAATTGGTTTAATGGAGGCCTAATGGTTAAGTTAAAAACTGGTGACAAAGTTGAAATTTCAAGAAGACAAGCTACAAAATTGAAGGAAATGAAGAGCCTTTAATCTCGTTTCATCCTAAAATTATAGGCATTTGTCTTAATTATAGTTGATTAGGTATAAAAATAGAGGTGTTACGATATTTTTTTTCTAAATTTATATATCATAATACTTTTTAGATGAAATCTATTAAAATAAGTGCTACAGAAAATTCTCCAGAAATAAACTTCGATATAGAGAATAGACTTTTTATTATAAAAGGTAAGTCTATTGTTTCAGAAGTTGATAAATTTTACGCCCCAATATTGGATTGGCTCCAAGAATTTCAAGCTCAAGCTACTGATGAAATGAATTTTATTTTTGACTTAGAATATTTTAATATTTTTTCTTCTAAAAGAATTCTATTCATCCTTTACACCCTTAGTGATATTAGAGCAAGAGGTGTTGATGTTAGAGTTACATGGTATTTTTCGCTAGAAGATGACGACATGAAAGAAGTTGGCGAAGATTATGCCTGTATGGTTAATTTGCCTTTCGATTTTATTAGCAAGTCTATTGCTCACGAATTAATTTAATTCCTTTTCTACTTTTTTTAATTTTAATGTGCAACTTTGCAGCATTATGAATCTCAATATTAACTATTTTGTTATGTTAAAGATTTAATATTCAAATCTATACACAACAATAAAAAATACTTTATGAAAAACTTATCTCTTATAATAAACGGAGTTTTAGCTATTGGACTAGCTGTTTTATATTACTTGCATTTTTCGTGCTCCTCGCAATGTAATGATACTACTAACGTTAAAAATGACACCGAAATAATGACAACCTCAACAGAAGAAACTAATGAGGGACTAAAGTCAAACATTGGGTATATAAATGTAGATTCTTTGCAAGAAAAATATGCTTTATATGAAGAATTAATTCAAAAATTAAAAAGCAGACAAACAAAATACGAAAGAGAAATTTCATCAAAAATGTCAGTATTTGAGAAAAAAGTAAAAGACTTCCAAGAAAAAGCTCCTACGATGTCACAATTTGAAGGACAAATGAAACAGCAAGAACT
>CAXBPN010000276.1:0-3081 GCA_963977515.1 uncultured Flavobacteriales bacterium | reverse complement strand
TCTTCAACTAAGGTTTGTAAACCATTAAAAGCTGAAAGAACAATAATTAAAGCGAGCGTTCCAACACCAATGCCAGTAACGGAAACCCAAGAAATAATATTGATTACATTGTGCGACTTTTTAGATATTAAATATCGTTTCGCTATGTAAAATGGGACATTCAAAATTATTGTTTTAGTGCCTCATCTAAAGCTTCTGCATAATCTAAAGAATCATCTAAATAGAATGCAATTTCAGGAACAATTCTCAATTGTTTTTTAATTACTTTACCAAGTATTCCTCGAACTACTTTTGAGTTTTCGTTCATTCCTTTTACACAGTCTTTAGGCTCAGTTGCACCAAAAACACTTAGGTAAACTTTTGCAAAACTTAAGTCGGGTGAAACTCTCACAACAGTTACACTAATCATAGTATTAGGAAACCAGTCGGTACCATTTTGCTGAAAAATTATACTTAATTCTTTAAGTAATAATCGAGATACTTTATTTTGGCGTAGTGAACTCATGGAGCAAAGGTATAAATTCTAAATATAGTTTAATAAAGCAATTGATGCGGGTACATTCGTAAATGCACACTTTTAATTTCTTCGTAAAGAACCGCTCTTAATTCTTCAATATTGAGTTTGTTTGTTGCCGAAATATAAACGGTTGGATGATTGCTTTTGCTCATCCACATTTTTTTAAGGTCTTCTAACGAATAGTTTTCTTTTGTTTCTGGTGTTAAATCGTCCTCATCTTTTTTCTCATAAGTAAAAGCATCTATTTTGTTAAAGACCATAATTGTAGGCTTGTCTAACGCTTCTAAATCTGCAAGTGTTTCATTTACTACTTGTATTTGATCTTCAAAATTAGAGTGAGAAATGTCAACAACATGAACTAAAACATCCGAATCTTTTACTTCATCTAAAGTCGATTTAAAGGATTCAACTAAATGATGAGGTAATTTTCTAATAAACCCAACAGTGTCGGTTAGCAAAAAAGGTAAATTTTCTATCACTACTTTCCTGATGGTGGTATCAAGGGTTGCAAAAAGCTTGTTTTCAGCAAAAACTTCCGATTTGCTTAGCATATTCATCAAGGTTGATTTTCCCACATTCGTATAACCAACTAACGAAACTCTAACCATTTGTAAGCGCTGTTTACGTTGAGTCGATTTTTGTTTGTCTATTTGTTTTAATTTTTCTTTTAGTAAAGAAATTTTTTGAGTAATAATTCGCTTATCTGTTTCAATTTGAGTTTCACCGGGGCCTCTCATTCCAACACCTCCACCTTTCTGTCTATCAAGGTGAGTCCAAAGCCTAGTTAATCGAGGTAGCAAATATTGGTATTGAGCTAGTTCTACTTGGGTTCTTGCATGAGCTGTTTGTGCTCTTGTGGCAAAAATGTCAAGAATTAGATTACTTCGATCTAATATTTTTACTTCTAAAACACGTTCAATATTTCTTATTTGTGAGGGAGATAATTCATCATCAAAAATAACAACATCAATTTCATTTTCTTGAACATAAGCTAATATTTCCTCCATTTTCCCTTTCCCCACAAAGGTTTTTGGGTTGGGATACTCTAATTTTTGAGTAAAACGTTTAACAGCCATTACTCCAGCTGTTTCAGCCAAAAAAGCAAGCTCGTCTAAATATTCTTTTAATAAATTATCGTCTTGCCCTTTCGTAACAACACCTACCAATACTGCTTTTTCCACAGCAGTTTCTCGTACATTATAAAATTTCTCTCTCATTCAATATTTAAAACATTCCACTACCAAGTAGTGATGGTTTAATTAATCCAGCCCATAAAATAAGTACCAAAGCAATGGTGTAAAAAATGGCTCCTTTTTTAAATTTATCAGGACTTCCTACAGCTTTCTTAGATTTTACTCTTCCTATTGTGATAAGGGCAATTGCAATTAGCATTGTTACACCATGCTCCATTGCCCAAAATCTCAATGTGCTATCTTTCATAGCGTCTCCAATTGCAACTACTTTGTCGCTTATAAAATACAATATCACACCAATAATTAATTGTGTGTGTGTAAAACTCAACAACAATAAAGCAATTAAATTGTCAGATTTATTAAACTCTTTTTTACCAAACCATCCTGCAAAAGATTTGATTATGGCAAGAAGTAAAAAAATTAAGACTAACCATCGTAGTCCTGAGTGTGCATGAAGCATTCCGTTATACATAATATTTTAGATTTGTTAGGTTATGGTCAAAATTAACCAAAAAGGATTAGCATATATTTTTAACGGTAAAACTTTCTTTTAAAAAGAAAGAATAAACATTATATACCACGATAGATTTTAAAAAATTAAGTATAAATACTTACAAAAAAATAGTGTGTTTTACTTATTGTCCTCTACGTATTAACCACGTATTTTTAATATAAATGATAATTACATTTATACCCAACAATTGTTAAGTGTGAGAAACAACCCAACACTCTTTTAAATACGGGAAAATGTTTAACTTTAAAAATTAAGGCTATGAAAACAGCAACTTAAAAAAAATGAAGCTTTTTAAAAATTACATTTTAACCTTTTTGCTTAGTGTGGGTTTTACCAACTTACAAGCACAATTTATTTTCCAAAAAGCATTGGGTACTAGTGAAACAGATAGTCCAAGAGAGTTGCTTATTACAAATGATGGTAATTATTTAGTAATGGGGAATTCTTGGGGAGATTTGGATTCGATGGGATTATATCTTGTAAAACTAGATACAACTGGAAATAAGTTGTGGGAAAACTGGTATTTTTCAAATGGATTAACAGGATCTAATGGTGTTTCTTGCGGAGAACAATCTACAGTAAGCATTGAAAACGTTACTATTAATGTTGCTGTTTTAGGTGTTGCTTCAAAAGATAAATCTAAAGTAACGGTAAATAACATTACACTTACGGATTGTCAAACAGGATTTGCTGCATTTCAAAAAAAGCCAGAATATGGACCAGCAACAATTACAGCCACAGGCGTAAAATCAGAAAGGGTAGTTTTATTAAAAGATGAAGAAATAGGGTCTGTAATTATTATTAACCTGAACTCGATTAATAATATTTGATATTAAATTTGCAAAAAAAGGCAAAAG
>CAXBPN010000275.1:0-3092 GCA_963977515.1 uncultured Flavobacteriales bacterium | reverse complement strand
TCGTATATTTGGATATGGCTGAACCAGAAATACAAGCATTAATTAGTTTACTTGATGATCCAGATACTGGTGTTTATCAGGAAATTAAGACTAAAATTCTGTCTTATGGGGATGATATTATTCCTCATTTAGAATATGCTTGGGAAACTTCTCTTGACCATTTATTACAACAACGAATTGAAGAAATTATTCATTACCTACAATTTAGTTCTATTAAAAAAGCCCTACTAAATTGGAAAAACGCTAACACAAGTAACCTGCTTGAAGGAGCTATTATTACGGCTAAATATCAATATCCTGATTTAAACGAAACAATAATTACCGACTATGTTGATAAACTAACACAAGATGTTTGGCTAGATTTAAACGATAATTTAACTGCTCTTGAAAAAATAAAAGTATTAAATCACATCATTTTTGATGTTCATGGGTTTAACGGAAATGTAAAAAACATTAACTCACCTCAAAATTCATACATCAATCATGTACTTGAATCAAAAAAAGGAAATCCAATTACTTTAGGCATAGTTTACTTAACCGTTTGCCAACGATTAAACATCCCTGTTCATGGTGTTAATGTTCCTGCTCACTTTATTTTAGGATTTGCTGAGGAGGCTAATAACGTTTTATTTTACTTAAACGTATTTAATAAAGGTACTGTATTTTCAAAAAACGACATCGACAAATTTTTAGACCAATTAAAAAAAGAACCTAAAAAGGAATATTATATTCCGTGCGATAACCTTACAACTATAAAACGATTACTACAACACCTTGTTTATACCTACGACAATTTAGGATACCCTGATAAAAAAGAAGAGTTAGCGGAGTTGTTAACTATTCTAGAAAAGTAAATCTGTTACTTGGTTTACCGTAATATTATTTCCTTCTACAATAATTTTACTTTGATTGTAATATTGTTCTCTTTCTTTTAATAATTCGGTAATAAAATCAACCAATTCTTCTTTTGTTTTATTGGCGATTAAAGGCCGATTGGTTTTAGCATTTAATAATCTTGAAGCTAAAATACCTTCGTTATATTTTAAATAAATTGATGTCCCAACTTCGTTAATTAATTTCATGTTATTATTAAAACAAGGAGCCCCTCCACCAAGAGCAATTACAAAATTAGATTGTTTACTAATTAACTGATTTAAAATTTGAGTTTCTAGTAATCTAAAATATTCTTCTCCTTTGGTTTTAAAAATTTCAGAAATTGAAATTCCAACTTGTTCCTCAATAGATTTATCTAAATCGAAAAAAGGCAACTCTAATTTATTAGCCAATTTTTTTCCAAGGGTAGATTTACCTGAGCCCATAAACCCGAGAAGAAACATTTTATTTTTGTTTACCATAATTAACACACCCCAAGAATTTCTAAGCAATAAAATTGCAAAAAATTCTATCCCCTCTCAAGAGGGGAATTAGGTTCTTTTACCATTTTATTAAACACTTGTTTTTCTATAAATTTAGGAAACAATTTCCCTAAGAAAACAGCCAATTTTCCCTCTTTTGTTAAAACTAAAGTACGCTTACGTTTTACAACTCCATTATAAATATAGTTAGCCACTTCTTCTGCTGTCATCATTTTTTCTTCTTTACGTGGAGATTCTCCTTGGGCACTTCCATCAGAAGATAGTGCCGTATTTCTAATATTTGAGGCTGTAAAGCCAGGGCAAGCTACCATTACATGTAATCCTGTTTTTAAGTTCTCTGTTCTTAACGCATCTAAAAAACCTTGCATAGCATATTTAGAAGCTGAATAACCTGTACGAGCTGGCAAGCCTAAATAACCTGCAATTGATGAAACTCCAACAACCGAACCTTTACTTTTTAATAAATAAGGTAACGCATATTTTGTGCAATATACGGCTCCCCAAAAGTTAATATTCATTACTCTTTCTATAACACTTAAATCAGTATCGTTAAATAAAGCACGCATAGAAATACCTGCATTATTAATCAACACATCAATTTGTCCATATTTTTGAACTGTTTCGTTGATTAGTTTTTCGCAGTCTTCTTTTTTAGCCACATCACACTGAACTACCAAAACATCTATTTTCTTATTTTTCAATTGAGCAGCTGTATCATTTAAATTCTCCAAATTTCGAGCAGCTAAAACAACCTTTGCTCCCATTACCCCAAACTTTTCGGCACATGCTTTTCCTATACCCGATGAAGCTCCTGTTATTATTATTACTTTATTTTTCATCAACAAATTTTTAAGCTTTTTAATTAATGCTCACTTTTGTAAACAAAGATATACAAATGAAGATTATAGAAGTAACTAATAAGAAAACTACTCAAGACTTTTTAAATCTACCTTGGTTTATCTATAAAGAAGATAAAAATTGGATTCCACATCTAAAACAAGATATTGAAAAAGTTTTTGACCCAACTAAAAACAAAGCTCATAGTAAAGGAAAAATAATAAGATGGATATTAAAAAATGATACCAACAAAACCATTGGTAGAGTTGCCGCTTTTATTAATTACGACCTAGCAAATAGCTTTAAACAACCTACAGGTGGATTAGGCTTTTTTGAATGTACAAATGATAAGGACGCTGCTTTTTTATTATTCGATACAGCTAAAAAATGGCTTATTGACAATAATATGGAAGCCATGGATGGTCCTATAAATTTTGGAGAAAAAAATATGTTTTGGGGGCTTTTAACGGAAAACTTCATAGACCCTAATAGCTATGGAATGAACTATAACCCTCCATACTATCAAAATTTATTTGAAGATTATGGTTTTGAAATTTACTACAAACAATTAATGAGTAAAAGAGATATGAAAGTGCCCGTTCAGGATGTTTTTGTAGAAAAAAGTGAACGCTTAATGAAACGTAAAGAATATAGCATTTCTAATGTTAGAAACATGAGTCTTAAACAAATTGCAGAAAATTTTAGAACGGTATATAACGATGCTTGGGCAGGGCATGATAATTTTAAAAGCATGGACATTAAAACTGCCAATGAAATAATGCAGACCTTAAAACCAATTTACGATAAAGATATTATGGTTTTTGTTTATTACAAAGAAACTCCAATTGCCTTTTACATTAACATTCCTGAGCTTAACGA
>CAXBPN010000274.1:0-3124 GCA_963977515.1 uncultured Flavobacteriales bacterium | reverse complement strand
TTAAACTAAATAATTTTTAACTTCGCCAAAAAAATACGGAATTGGAAAATAAAAAGATTTACGACATTACGGTTGTAGGTGGTGGTATAGTTGGAGCAGCTACGGCATATAAACTTCAATTAAAATATCCCAACCTTAAAATAATATTAATAGAAAAAGAGCCTCATTTAGCTGACCATCAAACAGGGAATAATTCAGGTGTAATTCATTCAGGATTATATTACAAACCTGGTTCGGCTAAAGCTAAAACTTGTGTTGACGGTCGTAAGCAATTGGTAAAGTTTGCACAAGAACATAATATTAAACATGATGTGTGTGGTAAAGTGGTTGCTGCTGTCGATGATTCAGAAACTGAATTTTTAAATAAGATTTTTGATAATGGAATAGCCAATAACACTGAAGGAATTGAGAAAATTAATGCAGATCAATTAAAAGAAATTGAGCCTTATGTAAAAAGTATAGGAGGTATTTGGGTGCCATGTACAGGAATAATAGACTTTAGAGCAACGACTGAAAAATTTGCAGAATTGTTATTGGCAAAACAAGCTAATAGTAAGATTGTGCTTGGTGAGGAGGTTCTCAATTATATACATAAAGGAGATCTTACAGAGGTGGTGACATCTAAGAATAAGTACCAAACTAAATACATGATATTTTGTGGAGGTTTACAGGCTGATAGATTAGCAAAAAAAGACGGGGTAAAACTAAAAGAAAAAGTAGTTGGATTTAGAGGTGATTATTATGATTTAACTGACCAAGCAAAGCATAAAGTAAAGAATTTGATTTACCCAGTTCCAAATCCAGCTTTTCCATTCTTAGGAGTACATTTTACCCGTATGGTGAATGGAGATATAGAATGTGGTCCAAATGCGGTATTTACATTTAAAAGAGAAGGTTATGGTAAAACAGATTTTAATCTAAAAGACACAATTGATGCTTTATCTTATAAAGGAACCTGGAACTTACTTTTGAATAATTTTGGATTTGCTTATAATGAATATCGTAGAGCATTTTCTAAAAGGTTATTTCTAGAAACTCTACAACGATTAATCCCTTCATTAACAATGGATGATATAAAGCCTGGTAGAGCAGGTGTAAGAGCGATGTTGCTAAATGAGCAAGGAGACACAAAAGATGATTTTAGGATTGAGTACAAAGATAAAAGTATTCATGTTTTAAATGCTCCTTCGCCAGCAGCAACCGCTTGTATGGCTATTGGCGATCAAATTGCAGAAATGGCAAAAACACATTTCAATTTAAATTAAGTTTATGGATTATTTCTCAACCACAGAAATTGTAGGGTATGTAGCTTCTTTGGTAGTTCTTATTTCTTTTTTAATGAGAAATGTTAAACGATTACGAATCGTAAATACCACAGGGTGTTTAGTTTTTATTATTTATGGAATCCTTTTAGGATGGTCAATTCCGATTATAATAACCAATGCTGCGATTGTTATTATAAATGTTTATTACTTAATTAAAATGGAAAAGATAGTTATTGAGTAACTTGATATTTATCTTTAAATCCTGCCCAATTCCATATAAAACAATCAATAGCATCATCTAAACGTTTTAAAAACATAGGGTTTGGGCTTTTCATGTTTTTAAAATATTCGTCTTGAAATTGGTTTAATTCATATTTACCAAAAATAGCTTTTGAAATACCATAAACAGTATTCTTTGATGGTAGGTTGACTTTAGCAATGTATCTTTGATAATCATTAATTACAGCTTCTAATCTTTCTTTTTCAACATCAAAAACTTTAGCTAATTGAGAGTAGATTAAATTAAGCATTCTGTCATCTTGGCAATTGTTAAATTGGTCAGGAATAAACTGTAAGTTAGCCGCAATAATAATTAATAAGAATTTTTCAGAGTTACTTTCTGAAATATTAGGTGGAACAACAAATTCAGGTGAGTCATTAATAATTCCAGCTATTTCAGGAAATCCTTTTTCGATCGTATCTAAAAGATTATTAATAAAAATATTTGAAGCAGTTTCTTCTTTAATTTTTTTCTTACCAAAGATTGTAAACATAAGCTACTTATTTAACGGTTCATACAAATTTAAAATATAGTAGATGTTATATTAACCTTGCTAAATATGCTTTTCAACAAAGTTATTAACGATTTTGTCGATTTTGTTAATAACCTAAAACTATAATGTAACAAAAAAAGCTCCTTTGGGAGCTTTTTGTTTTATGAATTATTCTATTTTATTTTTTAAATAAGAAACGAGTAATGTATATACCAGCGTTGTCTTTATATCCAGAGCTTTCCACACCAGAGCTAAAAGTCATTAAAGTCCAACCTTCTGCAGATAATGAGTTAAGCATAGAGGTAATTAATGCGTCGTTAGAAGCGATATTTTGGAAGTTAATACCAACACCACTATAAAAGTTTAATAGCTTTGTTTCAGAAAAATTATCTACTTTGGCATCACCTCTTTTAACATCTCCTTGGTTACTTTTTTTACCATCAGTTCTTTCTGTAGTAAACTGTTCGTAGTCAATTTCAGTTCCATTTTCTATAATTCTAGAACGACCTAACCCCATAGGCACAATAGATTCAACAATAGTAATTACCTTAAATTCTGTTTGAGCATTTACTTCACAGATTACACTTCCAATTAAAAAAACAGCAATAATTAATTTTTTCATAATAAATATTTTTTGGTTTGGGTTTTAAAAATACAATTACAATGCCATAAAAACGAATTAAACTATTACTTTGTTTTTGTTTCTTATAGAAGAACCTTCATAAACATTTAGTGCATGTTTTAAACATTCAATAGCTTTTACTAATGAATCAATATTTAAAACATAAGCAATCCTAACCTCTTTCTCGCCTAAACCTTTTGTCGCATAAAAACCTGCAGCAGGAGCTAACATTACTGTTTGGTTATTGTATTCAAATTCTTCCAATAACCATTGACAAAATTCTTCAGCATTATCAACAGGCAATTCAGCAACAGCATAAAAAGCTCCTCCTGGATTAGGACATTTAACACCTTCAATGGCATTTAATCCTTCAATTACAATATCTCTTCTTTTTACATATTCATTAACTACATTGTCAAAATAACTTTGAGGGGTAGTAAGAGCAGCTTCGCCAGCAATTTGTC
>CAXBPN010000273.1:0-3132 GCA_963977515.1 uncultured Flavobacteriales bacterium | reverse complement strand
TCCTTTCATAAACAGTTGCTTAATTCTAGCACCAGTTACGGGGTGAGCATCGGTAGGATTGGCTCCAATCACGAATACACAATCAGTATGATCTAAATCTTCGATTGAATTGGTTGCTGCACCAGTACCAAAAGCAAGCTGCATACCCAAAGCAGTAGGAGAGTGGCAAACTCTTGCACAACAATCAATATTATTAGTACCAACTACCGCTCTAATAAATTTTTGCATTAAATAATTTTCTTCGTTTGGTGTTCTTGCTGAAGAAATTCCAGCAATAGCATCTGGTCCATTAGCCGATTTAATTCTAGTTAATTCGTTCGCAATATGGTCATAAGCTTCATCCCAGCTTACTTCTTCAAATTCTCCATTACGTTTAATCATCGGACTTTTTAACCTGTCTGGATGGTTGTAAAATTTAAACGCATAACGCCCTTTTAAGCAGGTGTGACCTTGATTAGCTTCGGCTTCGTATGGTGCTCGAATAGATAATATTTCTCCATTTTTAGTCGAAACTTCTAGGTTACAACCAACCCCACAATAAGTACAAACAGTTCTTGTTTTTTCTTCAGCTCTAATAGATTTTGATTGGAAAACATCTGAAATTGCAGAAGTAGGACAAGCTTGAGAACAAGCACCACAACTCACACAGTCAGAATTCATAAAAGTTTCATCAAAACCTTTAATGATATGAGCATCGAAACCTCTACCTGCCATATTTAGCACTAATTCTCCTTGTACTTCATCACAAGCTCTAACGCAACGATAGCAGTTAATACATTTAGATAAATCAGAAGTCATATAAGGATGACTTAAATCTTTTGTTCGGTCTAAATGGTTTTTACCTTCTGGGTAACGAACCTCTCTAATTCCGACAGAAGCTGCAACATCTTGTAACTCACAATTTCCATTTACTTCACATGTTAAACAATCTAACGGGTGGTCGGTTAAAACCAACTCAATAATATTTTTTCTTAGTTTCTGAATGTTATCAGAGTCAGGGTAAATGTGAATTCCTTCAGAAATTGGAGTGTGACACGAAGCTTGGGCTTTAGTTTTGCCACCTTTTTCAAAAGCTACATCTACACTACAAACTCTACATGAACCATAAGGATCAAGATTTGGAGCATCACAAAGTGTTGGAATCGATTTTTTCCCTTGATGCCTTCTTAAAAAAGAAAGCATAGTTTCTCCTTTATTAAATGCATAAGGTTTGTCGTTTATGTAGGCTATATTTTCCATGTCAAAAATATTAATTGTCTAAATTTTGTAAAGTAAAAGTGTATTCCGATGCTTGTCTTTTAAAAGTACCTTCTAATTGATCAGTTAAAACTTGAATTAATTCTAGTCCAAATTGAGATGATGAATTAGTAGGTTCTTTCCAAGCTCCACTATCGCTATAGTTTAAAAAAAGATTTGAATCTGAATTTGTATTAATGGTAATATCTATAGTTCCGTTATTTGTATCTGTAAAAGCGTGTTTAAATGAATTGGATAATAATTCATTCATTAATAACCCAAAGGGTACAATGGTTTTCAATCCTATAGAATCGATATTGGTGTTGATATTTGTTTTAATACTATTATGTGTTGATAAGGATGATATTATTTCGTTAATTAATTCTTGGATGTACGATTCTACATCTATTTTCGAAAGTTCTTCGGCTTGATATAATTTTTTATGAATGATAGACATTGCCATTATACGATTAATTGCTTCGTCAAATTTCTCTTTCGATTCATCATTAAGTTTGTGTTTTTGTAAACGTAAAAGGCTCGTAATTATTTGTAAATTGTTTTTTACTCGATGATGAATCTCCTTGATAAGCACAATATTTTCTTCGTTTTTATCGGTTAATTTTTGATTGATTTTTTTTAATTCTAACTCTGAATATTCATTCATTTTTAGATATTGAACAAGTATATATCCAATACAAAATAAAGCCAAAAGTACTTCAATATAATCGCCTGTAATTTCGAAGGAAGATCGTTGTTTTAAGATTATAATATGTTTGTTTAGGGTGTGAAAAAAAAATACTCCTATTAGTAGAGTATGGATAGATAGAAAAATAAATCCAACTTTACGTCCAAGGCCAATAAATGAAATAAACAATATAGCGATAATCCACAAAAAATCTACATAATGAGTAAAATCTAAAAGGTAGTTGATTGAATAATGAATTAGGATTGTACCCACAATTGAATATACCCAAAATAAAGGTTTAAATTTTTTTGTTTTATATAAGTAAATCAAACTTATTGAAGCGACTAAAAAAGCTAAACCTGTAGGTATGATAGCATCTAAGCTTGTAAAAGCATATAGAGGGGTGAGAATTGCAAAAACAGATGCAAACACCAATGAAATACGCCAAGCTAATAAAAACTTAGCTTTATCGTAAAAGCTAGTAAATTCAGTAGTATTTGGTGTAAATAACTTCATTAAGCAAAATAAGCTTCTAATTCATCATTAAAATATTGTAAAGCATTTTTTACTGGTAAAGGTATTCCTCCACCATGAGCACAAAGCGAACCTTGTTCGAGCGTACTTAGTAAATCGTTAAATAATTCTTTACTGATTTTATAGTCAGATGAGGTTGCTTTTTTCAGCATCTCATGTGCTCTAGTTGTACCTAGTCGGCATGGAAAACATTTACCACAACTCTCATAAGCTGCAAAATCGAATAAATGCTCTATGTATTTTATCATTGGGAAATCTTCTGGTATAGATACACATCCAGCGTGTCCTTTAAGAAAACCTTCTGCTGCAAATGATTCAAAATCGATACTCAACCTTTCGAAATGGGAGAGAGGAACGATACCTCCTAATGGACCACCAATATGTAAAGCTTTTACAGGAGATTTAAAACCTCCTCCCAAATCATTTATTACCGTTGAAAGAGGAGTACCCATCTCTACTTCATAAATTCCAGGGTTATTAAAGAAACTATCTAAACAAACCAATTTAGTTCCTGTAGATTTTTCTGTACCTAAAGCAGCATAAGCTTCTCCGCCATTTTTAATAATCCAGTAAGTAGCTGCTAATGTTTCTACATTGTTTACTATTGTTGGCTTGTTAAATAAACCTTGTTGCGTAGGGTAGGGAGGTCTTGTTCTTACTTCTGGTCGTTGCCCTTC
>CAXBPN010000272.1:0-3148 GCA_963977515.1 uncultured Flavobacteriales bacterium | reverse complement strand
TCATCCAACCATAAGCAATAGTTGGCGATATGGTAGTTTTGGTATAATAAGGATAAACCGTCCAATCTTGAGTTGCATTTTCACGGTACAACAATATTAAACTATCGCCATTTACAGGAACTAAATCAACATCTAAAAATCCAGCATTATAACGACCATCAAAATAAATTTTAGCAGTAGCGTCAAAAGTAGTTGGTAAAATACCTTTCACACTCCAATATCTGCTTTTAGATATTCTATAATTATTTGGGTTATTTTGAATTGTATCTGGTTTAACCCAGTGGTGTTCAACATGTAATAATGCCGAATCGGTAACCGAAACTGTTGTTAAATTAAATAAAGACCTACTTAATGTTTTGGTTGAAGGAGACGAAATTATAAGTTGATTATCTGTTCTTGCTTGGTTTAACTTATTGTCTTCATTTAACAAAGTTAAAATGGGTTGAAAAGGAATTGTAACTACTCCAGAAGAAAACTGACCATTGGTCATCACTGTTCTCTTTACTCTGTTCCAGTTGCTGTCATAAAAAGTAATTTCTAATGGTGCTTGTGTATGAAATACCGAATTCCCTCTCAATTTTTGCTCGATAAATATTTCAACATCATAATCGCTTCCATTAGGGGTTATTTTGGTAGAATCAATTTCATAGTGTGTATATCCTGGAGAGAAAATCCAATCATTAAAAAAAGGTGTCATATCTATCCCAGTTTTTAAGGTTAATTCATCTCTAAACTGAACAGAATTCATTGACTGGAATTTAAAAGTATTTGTTACTTCATTTAATCCATAAAAAAACAATGAATCTCCTAAATAAGCTCTCATATTGTGAGCTATTAACGCCCCTTTCTTATACACTCTATCTCCATAAGTATATTCGTGTGGAACTCCAGAAATTGGCATATAACCTCCTTCATTTATATGTAAATATTGTAGTATCGATTTATTAGAATTTTTAATTTGCTCTAAAGCCGTTTCATAATCATACACTTTTTCCGTAAACAAATATTCAGAATAGGTTGCCATTCCTTCATTTATCCACATATCACCAGCAGTTTCACAAGTCACTAAATCTCCCCACCAATGGTGAGCAAACTCATGAGCCATTAAAGTTTCGCTACCCAAAGTACCATTAGCTGCACTTAAAGGGTAAGCAATATTAGTTGCATGCTCCATGGCTCCAGAGCCAAATGGAACTAACGAAAACCCTATTTTATTCCAACGGTATGGACCATATCCAGTTTCATAAATATCAATAGCATTAGGTAAATGCAAAAATGAATTTTTCATGTTTGTTGTATCACTTAGGCGAGCAACTAACTCAATAGGAATATTGCCTAATAAACCATTATGTGATTGATGAACAGTTGCATAATCTGAAATTGCAACACAAACTAAATAACTTGGTATTTCTTCATTCATTACCCATTTTCTTGTAATAGTATCTCCACTAATTACACTCTCACTAATTAAAGCTCCATTGCAATGTGCTTTTTTACCACCTGAAGTAATGATATTAAACTCATAAGCTGAACGCTCCACAAAATTGTCGAAACAGGGAAACCAAACTCGTCCATAATTATGAGGCTTGGCATCAAAACCAATTCCTAAATTAAACGTATAATCTCCTTGAAAATAAAACCCACCCCAACCTGAGTCATCTTGCTGTAGTGAACCATGATAATAAACAGTTACTTCTGATGTATCAGTTGTATTTATGCTAACACCCAAATCTATATTTAGCAATGTATCGTTATAAGTATAAGCTAAAATTCTGCTTGAACCAACAACAGAATCAACCACTAATTCTAATAAATCTAATTTTAACGCCGATACTCCTTTTATTTTTGGAGTAAATTTCACCTTACAATTCCCTTTAATTTGTTGATTTCCCATATCTGTAAAATCAAGGTTAATTTTATATTTTAATACATCAACTGTATCACTTCTAGAATTTTGAGCAAACGAGATTATTGTAAGAAAAAAGAAAAAAAAGGAGAAAAATGAAATTTTCATGATGCACAATTCAGACCATAAATTTACCGAAAATAGAATTAAACATACCGTTAATTAAATGAGAGCTCTCAAAACACCATTATTGCAATCCTATTACAAAATACCATGCAACTATCTGGAATAATATTACGTATTTTGTGTACAACTAAACCAAGCTTATTATTGTATTGCTATGAAACCTTCTACAGAGTTATTTCAGTTAATTAAATCATTATCAAAATCTGAAAAAAGATATTTCAAGTTAGCTTCTTCACTTCAATCGGGAGAGAAAAACTACATGAAACTATTTGATGCCATTGAAGAGCAACCTGAATATGATGAAGATGCCATTAAAAATAAATTTCAAAAAGAAACATTTATCAAGCATTTACCTTCTGAAAAAAATCACCTATACAACCTTATTCTGAAAAGTCTAAGAGGTTTTTATGCTGATAATTCTGCAGCCTCAACGCTTCAAGAACAGTTAAGAAACATTGAATTGCTATATAACAAAGCTTTATACAAAGAATGTACTAAATACATCAAAAAAGCAAAATCTATCGCTTACCAATATGAAAAATTCTACTTTTTATTGGATTTAATTGACTGGGAAAAGAAACTTATTGAAGAAAGTTATTCTCGTGGTGTTTTTGACTCTAATTTGACCGAATTGGTTAAAGAAGAAGGTGAATGTATTGAGATGTTGAACAATTTAGCAGAGTACCAAAAATTATATTCAAAGATAAATTACGCAATAAGAAACAAAGGTTTTACCCGTACTGTTGAAGAAGAAGAAATAATTGAAGAAATAACAAATCATCCCTTAATTAAAGGTAAAAACACTGCTCTTTCTACCAAAGCTGCAACTGCTTGTTATTCAATTAAAGGAATGTGTGCTAGTACTAATGGCAATTTTGAAGAAACAAATAGCAACTTTAAAAAAGTAGTGAAAATTATGGAGGATAGTCCTTCAATTATGAAAGAGTTACCAAAAAGATACATTAGAGCACTGAACAGCTTAATGTATTATAACATGGATACGAATGATTATGACACTTGTTTTGAAACTATCAATAAAATTAAATCTTTAAAAACGGCAACTGGTTTTGAAAGTATTGATAGTCAGTTAAGCTTATTTACATTACCATATAATGC
>CAXBPN010000271.1:0-3163 GCA_963977515.1 uncultured Flavobacteriales bacterium | reverse complement strand
TCTCCATACAATTGAGCTGCTAAAGTCTTGTTATGGCTTAAAATTAATGTTGGTTTCTGAACTTGTTCAATAACATTAGCAACGGTAAAAGTTTTACCAGAACCAGTAACACCCAAAAGTGTTTGGGCTTTAGTGCCATCATTTATCCCTTCAACTAATTGTCTAATTGCTTCGGGTTGGTCGCCAGTAGGTAAAAAATCAGAAACTATTTCGAATGCCATAGGGCAAAATTACAGAATTGAAGTTTGAACACGTTGAATAAGTTCGAGGTTATTTTCCATCAATTTATTTTTGCTTAATTCTTTAATTATGATAGAAAGTTTGTCAGCATATTGTTTACTGTTTTTAAGTTTTAATTGAGCAATGTAATATAAGCCTTTAATCACCAAATCATTTTCTTGGACAGAAACTTCACCTTTGGTTACTTTCTTATAACGATTAAAAGTATCGACAACTTCATCATATTTCTTTGCTTGAAAATATGCCATTACTAATACAACAAATATACCGTCGTAAAGCTTATTAAATTGTTTCTGTTGGTATTCATGCAACACCTTTTCAATTAAGTTGCTAGCTTTTAAAGCATCGTTATTTAAAATAAGGTAAAGAGCATGAACATTACACATATTAATGTATTTTAAATGACCTTCCGATTCCCAATTTGTATTTTTAATAAGTTGCCCAACAAAAACAGTAATATCTGCTATTTCATTTTCTAATTTTTTTGGAATAGTATTGAAAAAATAATTTGTGAGATAATATGAGCCTTTAATGCTAATAGCCATTGTTAGCCCAATGTCTAATTTGGTTTCCGCAGTATAATAATTTTGCCATTTTTTAATGATTGAAGAACAAGCCTTATTCATCTCTTTTTCATTCAGCGTAAGTCGGGTATGCTTTACAAGCATATAATCGAGGCTCATTAATTTTTCGGTGTATTGAGCAATAATTAAATAACCATATTTCTCAGTCTCCTTTATGGTGTCATTAATTAATTGTAGCGTTTTTTTGTTGTAAAAGTCAGGATGATTACAAGTACTTAAAACATTTAAATATGATTGTTTTGAAAGAATTTCTACTGATTTAGAGTTAGATTTAAATAGGTTAGTAAATAACTTTAATTCACTAGCTGTTACCATTCTTTTTGAGGAGGTATTCTCTTTAATTATTTTGTTTTGTAATAACAGTAAATTTTCAATATCATTTAAATGACTTAGATTATCATTATTTAATAGTGAATTGATTAATGTTTTTTCTAAGTCAGCTTGTTGCTTAACAATGCGAGTTAGCTGAATTAATAATTGATAATTCTCAAATTTATCAGCAACTTCTTTTAGGTGTTTTATTTTATCATTAAGAAATATTTTGTCGTTTTTAAATATCATCCATTCTATTTCTTGGATGTTATGCCATAAAAAAGAAGGAAAATTTTGGCTTACAAATGAAAAAAGCTTCAAGGTATGGTGTGCAAGCTGGGTTAGCTTTTTTATAGATTCTTTATTCTCATTTTTATAAATATTTAATGAATAAAAGGATATTGTTTCAAATGGACTTTTTTGTATCGTTTTTATAAGTTCGGCTGGAAGAAGATTATTTGTTTTAATTAAATAATCATGAAATAAATCCAACAATTCCTTCTGGCAACAATTACATACTTTTTGGATAAGTAGTTCCATTTTTCATCTGATTTCTATAAAGGTACGATGATTTTTTTAATGAAAATGTTAAGATAATTTTATAGTTGTTAAAAAACATATAATTATGGAAAATAAAATAACAAAGATTATTCATGAAGTTTTAGTTGTAATATTATTATTTAGCTTAATTTTTATAGTATCAGAAACGTATGGTCAATATCAAATTGGTCATACTCAAATAACTTTTCAAGATGCGAGTAGAGGGAATCGATCAATTCAAACAGAAATATATTATCCCGCATCATTTGCTGGAAACGATGTAACAATAGAGTCGGGAACTTATCCTGTAATTGTCTTTGGGCATGGGTTTGTTATGGCTTGGGATGCTTATCAAAACTTATGGGAAGAATTTGTACCTAGAGGGTATATTATGGTTTTTCCAAGAACAGAGGGAAGTATTTTTGGGACTGACCATCAAAAATTTGGATGGGATTTACAGTTTTTAGTAACTCAAATGCAAAATGAAGGAGAAAATCCAAGCTCTATTTTTTATCAAGGGGTAGCTTCAGAAACAGCTTTAATGGGTCATTCGATGGGAGGAGGAGCAGCATTTCTAGCAGCAGATTCGCTAGTAGCAAACGGAAACATTAATCTAAAAACTTTAATAGGTTTAGCACCTGCTGAGTCTTCAACGAATGGTGTTTCTTCAATTAATTCAGCATTAAGTGTTACGGTTCCTTCATTAATTTTATCAGGAAGTCAAGATGGAGTAACACCTCCAGTTGATCATCATATTCCTATGTATGATAATTTAGCAAGCGATTGTAAAACGTTTATTAATGTGTTAGGTGGAGCTCATTGCTATTTTGCAAATACTAATACAGCTTGTGATTTTGGAGAGGGCACTTCTTCGAGTGGTATTTCAATTACAAGAACAGAACAGCATGAAGTAACTTTTGATTTTGTGAATTTATGGTTAGATTATACCTTAAAAGGAGATTGTAACGCTTTTTCTGAATTTAATGATTCGTTACAAAATTCGGTTAGAGTAAATTTTAATCAGGATTGTAACTTACCTTCTTTTAATGTTTCTGAAACAGTAAGTGTATGTAACGGTGAAAGTTACACTTTTCCTGATGGAACAACTCAAAACAACATAACCAGTCAGGTAGTCTATACCAGTAATCTTTTCTCAGTTGATTGTTTGGATAGTAATGTTACCACTACAGTAAATGTAAACTCAACTTACAGTAACAATGAAAGTGCAAGTATATGTAGTGGCGAGAGTTACACCTTTCCAGATGGAACAACGCAAAATAATATAACGAGCCAAGTAGTTTATACGAGTAATTTACAAACAGCAGCAAGTTGTGATAGTGTGATTGTAACGACTGTCAATGTAAACCCAACTTATAATAACAACGAAAGTACAAGTGTGTGTAGTGGCAAGAGTTATACGTTTCCAGATGGCACAACGCAAAACAATATAACCAGTCAAGTAGTTTATACGAGTACTTTACAGACAG
>CAXBPN010000270.1:0-3185 GCA_963977515.1 uncultured Flavobacteriales bacterium | reverse complement strand
CCCATTATTAAAGAAAAATTATAGTTAGGATATTTTTCTTGTAAATAAGCCAAGGTATTTGAAGTATATGAAGGCTGAGGAAGTTTAAATTCAATATTAGAAGCCTTTAATTTTGGATTATCTTCTACTGCAATTCTTACGGTAGCCAAACGATGATAATCTTCTAAGAGCGTACTTTTCTTTTTTAATGGATTTTGTGGAGTAACAATTAACCAAACCTGATCAAGGTCGGTATAATCGGCCATATAGTTTGCAATAATTAAATGACCAACATGAATAGGATTGTATGTACCAAAGTATAAACCTATTTTCATGCTTATTTTCTCAAAAAGGATTTTACAATTCGTACAGCTTCGTGTTGAGAAATTTCCAAATCTCTATTAATTATTATTGTATCAAACCATTTAGCATATGACAATTCCTTTTCAGCTTTAGCCAATCTTTTTTGAATTTTTTCTTCGTCTTCTGTCCCTCTTCCTCTTAATCTTTCTTCTAACACCTCCATAGATGGTGGTTGGATAAAGATAGCCATTGCTTTTTCTCCAAAATATTTTGTTAAACTTAATCCACCTTCAACATCCACATCAAAAATCACATTTTTTCCGTTGCTCCAAATTCTTTCAATTTCTGTTTTTAAAGTCCCATAATAATTACCTTTATATACTTCTTCCCATTCTATAAATTCACCATTATCAATTCGTTTTTTAAAATCTTCAGTACTTAAAAAATGATAATCAACACCATCTCTTTCATTTTCTCTTTTTTCTCTATTACATGCCGAAATCGAAAATTCTAATCCTAAATCTTGTTCTAACAAATATTTTGTAATTGAAGTTTTTCCTGCTCCCGATGGGGCACACAAAATTATACACTTTCCTTCCATTTCTCTTTTATAGTATGTTTAATGCTTGTTCTTTTATTTTTTCTAGCTCGTCTTTCATTTTTACCACTATTTTTTGAATTTCTGCGTGGTTTGCTTTTGAGCCGAGTGTGTTTATTTCTCTGCCAATTTCTTGAGAAATAAAGCCTAATTTTTTCCCTTCAGAAATAGCCGAATCCAACGTTTCTAAAAAATAGTTGCAGTGAGTTGTAAGCCTTGTTTTTTCTTCAGTTACATCAAATTTCTCAATGTAAAAAATTAATTCTTGTTCAAATCTATCGTTATTAATGTTTTCATTGCCAACAGCTTCTTTTAGATGATTTCCAATTCTTTCTTTTACAGTAGCAATTCTTTCTTCATCATATTGTTCTACATCTGTAAGAAGAGAAACAATGTTATTTATTCTTAACGTTAATTCTTCTCGTAACGATTTTCCTTCATCTTTTCTAAAATTGTCAAGTTCAATAATCGCTTCTTTAATTGTTTTTTCAATTTTTAACCATTCATTTTCATCTAATTCAGATTTTTCAGACTTATAAACGTCAGGCATTTTAGCAACAATAGCTACTAAATTTTCGTTAGTGGTTATTTCATCTAATTCTTCTAAAATATCTTTTAATTCAGTATAATATTTTTTGAAAAGGTCTTTATTTAAGTTTACTGACGACTGTTCTTCTAATAGTTCAACATAAAGATTAAATTCTATTTTACCTCTTTCTAGCTCTTTGTTAATCAATGATCTAATAGGTAATTCTTTTTCCTTATAAAAAGAAGGTAGTCGAACAAACATATCTGCTTGTTTACTATTTAAAGACTTAATTTCTACGTTAATTCTTTTGTTATTTACCTCGGCAGTTGCTTTGCCAAAGCCAGTCATTGATTTGATCATAAATTAATTTTGAAATGCAAAGGTAATTTATTTGTTTGAAGTTTGAGGTTTGAAGCAGGAAGTTCTTATTAGAGATTAGTTTCAATGTTATTATTATATGTTTACCTACAATTCTTTTAGCCTATAATCTCCTCCACTTTGGGGAGGTCGAGAGGGGCTTTTACTAACTAAATAAACACCGCTAAAAATTAAAATAGCAGCAATCAGTTTTATCCATGTAAAACTATCTTTTCCCACTGAAATAGCAAAAAATGCAGCGATAACAGGTTGTAAATAGATATAGGTAGAAACCGTTGAAGGGCTCAACCTTTTAAGTCCATAAATATTAAATAAATAGGCTAAAAAAGTGGTGCCGATAATTACAAATAAAAATTTAGCCCAAATTTCTGAGTTAAATGTACTCCATTCTATTGCATTAGCTTGAAAAAACCCAAAAGGAATCACATAAATAAATCCAAAAGTAAACACCCATTTTATTACTGTAATAGGTTTATACTTACTCATTAAAGGCTTAACGAGTACTAAGTATATTCCATAAGCAAGTGCATTTAAAAAGATAAAAGCATCACCTACAATCGTATCTGAACCAAAAGCAAATCCTTTTTTAAATAAAAGAATAATTAGAGCACCAGCTATTCCTAAAGTAATTCCAAAAATTTTATTGGCTGTAATTCTGGTTTTTAAAATAATAGCAGAAGCAATTAAAACTAATATAGGATTTGAAGTCATTATTATCCCTGCATTTATGGGGTTGGTTAAATTTAACCCATAAAAAAACATTAGCTGATTGGCTGCAACTCCAAAAAAACCACAAACAGCAAGTTTTAGTAAATCTTTTCGATCAACTTTTTCTCTGATAAATGAACCAATGGCAAAGAAGAGTAATAATGCTCCAAGTACTCTGCAAAATATAAAACCAAAAGGTAAAATGTATTCTGGCATGACATCTTTTGCAATGGAATAATTTACTCCATAAATAACATTTGCTCCAAGAATTGCTAAATGAGCTTTTAAGTTTGTATTCATATAAGCCTCCCCAACCCCTCCACAAGAGGGGCTTTAGTTTGAACTAATTTTCTAGTTTTTAGCATTTAATAGAATTTTACAACTGCATCTTCCCTATAATGAATTTAGCTTAATCTTAATTTTTTCAATCGTGGTCTTTGCATTACCTACAAATATTTCTGAATCAATAATAATTACAGGGCGTTTTAAAAAAGTATATTCTTCTAAAATCAATTTTTTGATGTCTGTTTCAGATAAATCTTTACTGCCTAGATCTAATTCTTTGTATTTCATAGCTCTTCGGCTAAACAAACTTTCGTAAGTTCCACTCATTTTTGCCATTTGCTCTAATTGTGCTTCAGTAATTTTATTAGTTTTGATATCTTGGTATTCAAAAGAGTCATCAAGACC
>CAXBPN010000269.1:0-3232 GCA_963977515.1 uncultured Flavobacteriales bacterium | reverse complement strand
GGGTTAAGTATCAATGCTTCAACTGGAGCTATTGATGTAAGTGCAAGTACAGCAGGAAGCTATACAGTTACTTATACAACTTCAGCTTCAAGTTGTGCAGCTAGTTCTAACACTTCTGTAACTATTGATGCTGTAGATGTTGCTACAATTAGTTATTCTAAAGCTACTTATTGTGCGGCAGAAGCAGATGCTACTCCTATACAGACAGGAGCAACTGGAGGGACATTTACAAGTTCTCCCGCAGGATTAGTAATTAATGGTTCAACAGGAGTAATAGGAGTAAGTGCTAGTGCTGCTGGAAATTACACTATTTCTTACACAACCACAGGAGTTTGTCCTATTGTGGCAAATGCAAATGTAATTATTGATTTATGTACAGGTATTGCTAAAAATGTGACGGAAGGAGTTAACATTTACCCTAATCCAGCTTCTGAAACTTTAATTATAGAAACTCCTAATTTAGAGGTTGATCAAGTTAAATTGATTAATATCTTAGGTAAGGTTTTAATTTCAGATAAAATTAATAATTCAATTGTAAAAATGAATGTGAGTGAATTCTCTATGGGAGTTTATTTTGTTCAATTAGTTGATAATAAAGGGAAAATAATACTTACTAAAAAAGTAAGTATTAGGTAATCTCTTTTATAAAAAGTTAAAAAAGGCGGTGTTTTTCATCGCCTTTTTTATTAATAATAAAAATACATTAATTGCTTATACTTGCATATAAATTAAAACGATGAGTAAAGTAGCATTAATAACAGGAGTAACTGGACAAGATGGAGCTTATTTAGCTGAATTATTATTGGAAAAAGGTTATGAAGTACATGGTATTAAAAGAAGAAGTTCTTTGTTTAATACAGATAGAATTGACCACCTATATCAAGATCAGCATGAAGAAAATGTAAAGTTTAAATTACATTATGGCGATATGACAGATTCTACTAATTTGATTAGAATAGTTCAAGAAGTTCAGCCTGATGAAATTTATAATTTGGCTGCTATGTCACATGTTCAAGTTTCGTTTGAAACTCCTGAATATACAGCTAATGCTGATGGTACAGGTGCTTTACGTTTGTTAGAAGCGATTAGAATTTTAGGCTTAGAAAAGAAAACTCGTTTTTATCAAGCTTCAACTTCAGAACTTTATGGAAAAGTGATGGAAGTACCTCAATCAGAATCAACGCCTTTTTATCCAAGAAGTCCTTATGCAGTTGCAAAATTATATGCCTTTTGGATAGTAAAAAATTATCGTGAAGCTTATGGAATGTATGCTTGCAACGGTATTTTATTTAACCACGAAAGTCCTTTAAGAGGAGAAACTTTTGTGACACGAAAAATTACTAGAGGAGTAGCCAAAATAAAGTTAGGATTGCAAGAAAAAATATATTTAGGAAATATATCTGCGAAAAGAGATTGGGGACATGCGAAAGACTATGTTGAAGGGATGTGGAGAATGTTACAACAAGAAGTTGCTGATGATTTTGTTTTGGCAACAGGAACTACTACTACGGTAAGAGATTTTGTTACAATGTCGTTTAAAGAGGCTAGGATTGAAATAGAATGGACTGGAGAAGGAATAAATGAAAAAGGTTTTGATAAGGCAACAGGAAATGTGTTGGTAGAAATTGATCCAAAATACTTTAGACCAACTGAAGTTGATTTGTTAATTGGGGATCCAAGTAAAGCTCAAAGAGAATTAGGATGGAAACATAAACATGATTTAGCTAGTTTATGTAAAGACATGGTTCAAGCTGATTTAAAACTGTTTGAAAGAGATGAATATTTAAAACAAGGTGGTCACGATATTTTAAATCAGAATGAATAAAACAGATAAGATATATATTGCTGGTCATCGTGGAATGGTTGGCTCTGCTATTGAGCGTAAGTTACGCAAAGATGGTTTTACGAATATTATTACTAGAACATCTGCAGCATTAGATTTACGTAATCAGCAGCAAGTAAATGATTTTTTTGCTGTAGAAAAACCAGATTATGTTTTTATGAGTGCTGCAAAGGTTGGTGGAATTTTAGCGAACAACATTTATCGTGCTGAATTTATTTACGATAACTTGATGATTGAGCTAAATGTGGTTCATGCTTGTCATACTACAAAGGTAAAAAAGATGTTGTTTTTAGGGTCGTCTTGTATTTACCCTAAAATGGCACCACAACCATTAAAAGAAGAGTATTTATTGACTGGTGAGTTAGAACCAACTAATGAACCGTATGCCATTGCAAAGATTGCTGGGATTAAATTATGTGAATCATATAGAAGACAATACGGAGATAATTTTATTTCTGTGATGCCAACTAACCTTTACGGACCAAATGATAATTATGATCCAGAAAATTCTCATTTGTTTGCTTCATTTATTAGAAAATTTACGCTTGCTAAAAGAAACAACTTACAAGAAATAGAAATTTGGGGAGATGGTTCGCCAATGCGAGAATTTTTGCATATAGATGACATGGCTGATGCTTGTGTTTTCTTAATGGAAAATTACGATGGAGAAGAAATTTTTAACATTGGAACTGGAACAGATGTTACTGTTTTAGAGTTAGCTGAAACCATGAAAGAAGTTAGTGGCTTTAATGGAACATTTCAATTTGATGCTTCTAAACCAAACGGAACGCCACGTAAACTCATGGATGTATCTAAACTTGCAAACTTAGGCTGGAAAGCCAAAATTTCTTTAAAAGAAGGTGTCGAGATGGTGTTTGAAGATGTTAAAAATATGGAATTTTAATTTTTCTTTACAAACTGTAACACCTTAGATAAGGGCTTAAAAATTAAAGTAAAAGGTTTAGGCTTTAACCCATTTATTTCCCAAGCACGTTTATCTTCTCTGTTGGCTTTTAAACGATTAATCAAGCTTACATTACTTACTCCACCAACTCGCATACGAACTACAACCCGAGGTAAATAACTAATGCTACATTCATGTTTATGAATAAAGCGCAACATTATCTCATAATCAGCCGCAGATTTTAATTCTAAGTTAAATTTGCCATACTTATCATAAACCGATTTCCGTACAAAAAAAGTAGGGTGGGGAGGCATCCAACCTTTAAAAAATATTCCTTTTTGATATGCTCCAGAAACCCAATTACGAGTTACTCTGTTGGTGTCAATAGCATCCACATAATACAAATCTGCATAAAGTGTGTCACTCTTTTCTTCTTCCATTTTAGCAACTACATCAGCAACCACATTGTCGTCGATGTAAAAATC
>CAXBPN010000268.1:0-3238 GCA_963977515.1 uncultured Flavobacteriales bacterium | reverse complement strand
AACAATATGAAAATAGAAAATACAAAAGCCCAAATGAGAAAAGGAGTATTGGAATACTGTATTCTTTCTATCTTAAACAATGGCGAAGCTTACCCATCTGAAATAATAGACCAATTAAAAAAAGCAAAGCTAATTGTTGTAGAAGGAACTCTTTATCCATTATTAACCCGATTAAAAAATGCTGAAATATTAACTTATCGCTGGGAAGAATCTACTTCTGGTCCGCCTCGAAAATATTACGAGCTTACCACTAAGGGGCAGGAGTTTTTAACCGAACTAAAAACAACCTGGGATGAATTAGTAAAAGCAGTAGAATTAACAAGCAAATAAAAGTCATTAATAAATAGACATTTAAAATGAACAAAACAGTAACAGTAAATATAAGCGGAATAGTTTTTCATATCGAAGTGGATGCTTACGATACACTTAAAAACTATTTGAATAAAATAAAAGGTTATTTCAATAATTCTGAAGAGAGAGAAGAGATAATGACCGATATTGAAGCTCGTATTGCCGAATTATTTAGCAATATGATGGATGATAAAAATCAAGTAATAACTTCAGATAATGTTGCATCAGTTATTGAAACAATGGGTAAACCTGAGCAATACATTGATGAAGATGCTGAAGAAGAAAATGAATTTGAATCAGCAAGAGAATCGAAACCTAAAAATGATAAAAAGTTATTTAGAAATCCTGACGATAGAATTATTGGCGGTGTTGCTTCTGGTCTTGCTTCCTATTTTGGATTTGATGCTGTTTGGGCAAGGTTATTTTTTGTGCTAACTTTTATTTTTGCTGGATTTGGTCCTTTTCTTTATATTATTTTATGGATAATTATACCAGAAGCAAAAACTGCTTCTGACAAATTAAAAATGAAAGGAGACCCTATAAATGTAACTAACATAGGTAGAACATTTGAAGAAGAGGCTAAAAAAGTAAATGAAAAAATTAAAAATACCGACACTAAAAAGTTTGGTTATTTCTTAGAGCAATTTTTTAAAGCAATAGGTCAAATTCTAAAAGCAGTATTTAACGTTATTGGTAATGTTATAGGATTTGCTTTTTTGGTAATAGGAGTATTTTTAGCTGTTGGTTTTATAGCAGGGTTGAGTGGTTCAGATATGATATATGCAATTACTTCTGATGGTATTTTTTCTATCGAATCAAGTGCATTTTTTAACTTAATATTTGTTTCTGAAGATCAGTTTCATTTAGCAATTTTTGGAATTATCCTTTTAATAGGTATTCCTATCATCACAATAATTTATGGAGGAATTAAGATATTATTTAAAGTAAAAACGCATTACTCATTTGGAATTGCTTTAACTGTATTTTGGCTAGTTGGCGTAGCAATTTGTGGTTTAATTGGAATAAAAATGGGAACGGAAATGTCTTCTCAAAAAACAATTACTGAAGTTCACTCAGTTCCTACTCAATACAATAACTACAATTTAACAGCAAGCACAAGAGCTATTCCGGGCAATGGAATTTTAGACGGTAAGTTTTCTGCTATTTCATTAGATAATGATTCAATTTACCAAGCTAATGTTAGTGTTAACATTTATCAAAGCAAAACAGATAGTGCAAAACTTGTTATTATAAAACATACGAATGGTGAATCGAAGAAAGGAGCTATTACCAAAGCAAGAAATATCCATTATGCTTTTACAATAACTGATAGTACAATTAACTTAAACAACTATCTATCTACCATAAAGGCAGATAAAATTAGAGGTCAACGAGTAAAAGTTAAGTTGTATTTACCAGAAGGGAAATCAGTTTATCTTGATGAATCTATAACTGAATTGGTTTATGATATTCCAAACGTTACCAATACTTGGGATAGAGACATGCTGAATAAAAAATGGGTAATGAGCAAGGATGGATTAATGTGTTTGGATTGTAAAGATATTGAAGGAACCACTTCAGAAGAGTTAATGATAAGATATCCAAACTTATACAATCCAGAAATTGAATAAACAATCATCTTTAAATAATACCATTAATGTAAAAATTTTAGCACAAACAAAATATATAAGTAATTTAATAGTTTAGTTAGTATCCCACCTTAATTTACCCTCCTGTTTAGTTAGTACAAAACAGAAAAAGGTCGCTTTTCAAGCGGCCTTTTTTATTACCTTTACATGAATTAAAAACTCAGTAATCATGAACCTCGAAAACATATGTCAACAAGTAAACTCAATCACTAAAGAAGTTGGTGCTTTTATAAAAAAACAACAAATTTCAGTAGCTGATGTCGAAACTAAAAGCAAAAACAGTTTGGTAACCTTTGTAGATAAAACTGCTGAAAAAATGTTAGTTGACGAATTGTCTAAACTAATTCCCGAAGCTGGTTTTATAGCTGAAGAAGGAACTTCGACAAAAAAAGGAGAGGTTTACAATTGGATTATTGACCCATTAGATGGTACAACTAATTTTATTCACGGAGTACCTTGCTATTGTGTAAGTATTGGTTTAACCCGAAATGAAGAACTCGTGTTAGGGGTTATTTATGAAATAAACTTAGACGAACTTTTTTATGCTTGGGAAGGAAGTAAAGCCTTTTTGAATGGTAAAGAAATTAATGTTACTCCTACCCTAACGCTAGAAGATAGTTTAATTGCAACTGGTTTTCCTTATTATAATTATGACCGACAAACAGAATACATGAATCTGTTTCAAGATTTAATGAAAAATACAAGAGGCTTGAGACGACTTGGCTCTGCTGCAGTAGATTTAGCCTACGTAGCTTGTGGCAGATTTGATGCTTTTTACGAATATAGCCTAAATCCTTGGGATGTAGCTGCTGGAGCATTTATTGTACAACAAGCTGGTGGAAAAGTATGCGATTTCTCTGGTGGAGACAATTATCTTTTTGGAGAAGAAATAATTGCCATAAATCCACACATAAATGAGGAGTTTTTAGCAAAAGTAAAAACCTATTTTTGAATAGTTGAACCCTAATAAATTGTAACTTTGATTAAAAATAAATTATGAAATTAGCATTATTAGTAATCGGTTTATTGGCTTTAGGCGTTTTCGGGATGGCTGTAAAAATTATTTTTAAAAAAGGTGGAAGATTCGATAAAACTTGTGCTAGTGCTAGCCGTGTTTTTGGAGAGGAAGATGAAGGTAAACCTTGTGGATTTTGTGGTGCTTTACCTCAGGAAAAATGTAAAAACGACGAAAATTAATTTGCAGATATATAAATGTGTAGATTAATAATTTTCACATC
>CAXBPN010000267.1:0-3239 GCA_963977515.1 uncultured Flavobacteriales bacterium | reverse complement strand
AAAATACCTCTTTTAAGGTATTGTTTAAAATCATTCTAAATAAGATATTTGTAGCGAATGAAAATTATCCGTACAAATATCGATTTAAGCATTAGCTCCAATCGCAACTCTTTTAAACTTAAAAAGAAGAAGAAAAGTTGTTGTGAAAAATTTAAGAAGAAAGGAAAAAGTTGTTGTAAATCTTGCCCATTAAATTGGGCTTAATGTACCAATTTCGTTAATGTTACATAGGCTAACATTACTACCATTATCGTTATTAAAACCCAATAAGTTCCTTTAAACAAGGTTTTATTCTTTTTTCTGTCTTTATAAAATTGGTAAGCTATCGCCACCAAAAAAACAACAATAAAAACTATAGCAAATATTTTTTGTCCGTCAGTAAACATCTTAATACTTAAAATGTACAAAAGTACGACCAAAATTTTTACTGTCTTTCTCTACCCTATGATACTTTTCTTTAAGCTTAGGATGGTTTAGATATCGAAGCACTCTTTTTTTAAGTTGACCAGAACCTTTACCGTGTATAATTTCTAAGGTTTTAATTTTAGATTCATACACATAAAAAAAAGCATCAGTTAATGATGCTTCAATTCCTTTTGAATTATTGTAAGTTTCATGTAAGTCTACAACATGTTTACTCATTTATTATCCCGCTTTAGATTCAACAACTAACCAGTTGTTATTTTCTTTTTTCATACTTACATTAATGGCTATTTTTTCATCTTTTCTAAATGAAGCCCTAATTTTCACTTCATTATCTTTAAACTCAATTACTTCAAATACAAAATAGCTATCTAAATTCTTTTCCGACATCGTTTTAAAAGTTTCCATCTCTCCATACGTCATCACTTTTACTCGTTTATTAAATTTAAAAACAATTAAATTATTTGGAATTCTATCATCATTTATAATAATTAATGGCGTTTCTCCTGATTTTTCATTCTCATTGTAGTAATCTTTTAAAGCATGTAAATCAATCGTTTTTTGAATAATCATATTAATGTCTCTTGCTGTTTGAGCAAAAAAAGATAAAGGTATTGAGAGTATAAAAATTAAAATTAACTTTTTCATGGATTTAATATTTTAATTATCAGTTAATTATACGTTTGTAAACGACAATATGTTTCAAAACAATTCTTCACAAAATATAACTACTTAATTAATAGTTCAACTTTTCAGTTACTAATATAGTGCCAATAAATTGATTTACTCATATTTAATGGATATAAATTAAAAGTTTTAGATAAAAGCTTTAATTTTAACGATATGTTTTCCTTAATTTAAGATTTAAAGTATGAAATCAATTTTAAAAACAATAAGTATATTTTCATTATTAACTTTTTTATTTTTTTCTTGTAAAAAAGACGAAAAAGTTGATAATCAAACCACTTCATCACAAGACAATTCAGTAGCCCAAAATCTTTTTCAAGACATCAAAAAAGTGGTTGAAGAAGCAGCCAATGACGAAGGAGCTAGCAATACAAATAAAAAAGCAGGTTATTCTTTTGGGAATTGTGTTACAATAAATACTGTACCTGCATGGACAGACACTGCTACATGGCCAAAGGTGATGACCATTGATTTTGGATCCACTAATTGTGCCGATAGTTATGGAATAAATAGAAGGGGAAAGTTAATTGTCACATTATCTGACAGATTTAAGAATCAAGGAAGTGTTCTCTCTGTTCAACCTCAAAATTATTATGTAAACGATTATTTAGTGGAAGGCAATAAAACACTAACAAATAATGGAAGAAATTCAGCTAATAATTTAAATTGGACTGTGCAAGTAACAAATGGAAAAATAACTTACCCTGACGGAAAAGTTTCTACTTGGCAATCTACCAGAAATAATGAATGGGTAAGTGGAGAATCTACAACGCTATTTACTGATGGATTTGCTGGAATTTGTGATGATGAATACCTAGTTACAGGAAGCTCAAATGGAGTTAATACTGGAGGGCTATCCTACTCTGTAAATATAACATCTCCGCTTAAAGTTAAAGTATGTTGTAGGTGGATTGTGAGTGGAAACATAGATGTTATTCCAAATGGATTACTCACTAGGTCGATTGATTTTGGAACTGGGAATTGTGACGCATTAGTTACATTAACTATTGATGGCAATTCATTTACTTTACCATTAAATTAATAGTAAACGAGAAAAACCCTTCTTTTTTCCTTTAATCAAACCATTAAACCATTGATGTAATATTAGTTTTGTAGAACTAGTAACAGGAATATATTTGCTTAAAAATAAAACAATAAAATATGAATAAAATAGTATTAGGATTAATTGCTTTCTTTATTACTGCAATTACAATAGCTCAAAATAACAATACTTATCAATTTCACATTGACTTAACAAAAGTAAGTAGTGATATGATTCAAGTAACTTTGGATGTTCCTGAAATTAAATCAGAAAAAATTATTTACAACATGCCTAAAATGGTTCCCGGAACCTATAGTATATACGATTTTGGGCAATACGCAATGGATTTTGAAGCTTTTAATAAAGAAGGACAAGCATTAAGTGTAAATAGACTTGATAACAACAGATGGGAAATTGATAATGCTACAACTTTAGCAAAAGTTTCTTACTGGATAGAAGACACATGGGATGCAAAAGTTACACCCTTGGTTTTCGAACCTGGAGGAACAAATATTGAAAAGGATGAAAATATTGTTTTGAACAACCATGGTTTTTTTGGGTATTTCGATAAAATGAAAAATCTTCAATATGAGTTAAACGTAACTCGCCCTGATAATTTTTACGGTGCTACTGGTTTAAGTACAATATCTACTACTGGCAATATAGACACATATACAACTACTAATTATATGGATTTGGTTGATGCACCAATCATGTACAACATACCTGATACTACTACTTTAAAAGTTGGTGGTGCTGACATTTTAGTTTCTGTTTACTCAAAAAATAAAACAGTAACTGCTAAAGAAATAGCTGTAAATATTAAAGATATATTAGAAGCACAAAAAAATTATTTAGGAGGTAAACTTCCTATCGATAAATATGCTTTTATTATTTATTTATATTCTGGTCAAAGTGGTTCTGGAGGAAGTGGAGCATTAGAACACTCCTACTCTTCTTTTTACTACTTACCAGAAATGCCTGCCGAACAACTTTCAGGAATTATAGTTGATGTTGCCGCTCACGAATTTTTTCACATTGTTACCCCTTTAAATATTCATTCGGAAGAAATTGGAAATTTTGACTT
>CAXBPN010000266.1:0-3240 GCA_963977515.1 uncultured Flavobacteriales bacterium | reverse complement strand
ATCGCTAAGAGGCGAAATTTCTTAAAACTACTACTTACTAAGTTTTAGTAGTTTTTCAGCTGCGGCAGAATCTCTAAATCCAGTTAAAATAGAAATACATCCTTCGGGTATCATATTAGTTGAAACCTCATTCATTTCAGCTACTTTAACCTGAATTATTAATTGTTGAGTATTTTTTACCCTAAAATCCCAATGTGGATTTTTATCACCAGGCTTACTTGTAAATAGTACTTTTCTTGTTTTATCTAACACTTTTAATTCAACCTTACCTAACATTTCTTGACTAGCAATTAATACTCTATAGTTATTTCCACCATTAAATGTCATTTCTAATTCTGCTTCATCCCCTGGTATAAATTTAGCTGAAGTTAGTTGTCCATTATGTGTATAAGGAGCTAAAGCAGGAAAACCAACTTTTTTAGTAAAATTTTTACATTGTCCAAAACTGTTAAAAGAGATTGCAATTAAAATAACTACTCCAGCAACTCTAATTATATTTTTATTGAATAATTTCATCTCTTATCGTTTTAACTGTTGCTGCAATTTCTAAAATATTTTCTGGGGTATATGATAATGAAGAGCCGCCATCAATTGTTGCTATATCTTCGTTATTTGAAACCGATGTTTCTGATGTCTCTACTTTTATCTTATCAAAACTTGTTTTTAGTTTTTGTAATTTGATTTTCATTTTTTCTACCTCAGGATGGTCATAAAGTTCTATTAACCCTATCAAATTATCTAACGAATACTTTTGATTTGCAATACTTTCCATTAATTCTGTATTTGGGTTGTCCTTATCTAAAGTTGCTGAACCTAAATATAGCCCTTCAATCCAGCCTCCAGAAATAATTAAAGCCGATAAATAATCTTGCCCATTTTCCTTTAAATAACTATCAGCTATCCAATAAGAGTCATTAATAATGTTCATCAACGAATCTCTGTTGTTCATATTTGTTTCTATTCTTTCCATTGTTTCAGCATCAAACGCAGAAGTTATCCCTAATCCATCAGCTAATTTTTTTGCACAATTCATATAAAACATACATTGTTGTGATTGATCAAAAATATTAGCATAACTTAAATCTGCTCCATAAACTCCAAAATTTAAAGCTTGTTTTACATTCGTTGAATAGTTGTTTACATTATCAATTGGATTTAATACCCCAATATTATATCCAACCCCTGAGCGTTCAAAAATTAAAGCTGTTTCATAAGGTGAAGGAACCGTAAAAAAGACTTTTTTAGCTTTAGCTGCTCTTTCTTCAGATTTTGAGGGGTCAACTTCTACCGAAGTGTTTCCATCGAAACTATTTTCATCAGTTGATTCATTTCCACATGCGTAAGCAGCAAAAACGATAATAAATAAGTAAAGATATTTTTTCATTTTATATAACTTTCTTCAAATATATAAAATTAAGTGTGTTAAACACAAAAAATTGCAGATGATATAAAAGCAAAAGAGGCTCACTATGGTGAGCCTCTTTTGCTAATAAACCTAAACTAAACTTTTGGAAGTATATTATTTAATAATTCACGAAACTAGATGGAAAATTAATTTAGACCTAAAAAAGTGCTATTTTTCTTATAAGCGGTCACTTTTTGGTCAATTTTGTGCAAAATCAAAAATTAATTAGGTCTAAAAACTCTTTTTTTCTTCTTCTTGCTAGCGGTATTTCTATTCCATTTTCTAATTCAACTGTGTCTTTATCTTTTGAGTAAGATTTTATATAATTTGTGTTGATTAAGTAGGTTCTATCTAACCTAAAAAAAGTTGCATCATCTTCAAATATAGGGGCATAAAACTTTAGCGGTTTCGAAGCTATTATTTTTCTATCCTTTAACAAAAAAATCTCTGTATAACTCGACTCTGCTTTAAAACAAATAATATCTTTAATTTGAATAAAATCTATTTTATTAGCACTTTTAATCGCTACTTTTTTATCTGAATCTGAAATTTTAATATTAGTTAATAAGTTACTTATTTGGCTATACTGAGGCTCTTCATTTTTAATGGCATCTTTAACTCTAACAATTGCTTCTTCTAGATCATCAATATCTATCGGTTTAAGTAGGTAATCAACCGCACTATACTTAAATGCTTTTATTGCATACTTATCATAAGCTGTCGTAAAAACCACTTTAAAATTAACTTCATTCACTCTTTCTAGCACATTAAATCCTGTACCATCAAGCATTTCAATATCTAAAAAAACTAATTGTGGTTTAACTGCATTAATCAACTTGACTCCTTCTACTACTCCATCAGTTTCATCAATAATGTTCACGTCCAAATCTATTTCTTCAAGCAATCTTTTTAATACATTTCTTGAATTTTTTTCATCGTCAATTATTACGGCATTTAACATTTCTTTACTCTTTATATCGTATCTTAATTATTACTTTTGTTCCTATCTCTATCCCTTTAGAATCAACCTTATCAATTATTTCAACATTTACATCGGTATTACTTATTAAGTCTAACCTTTCTTTTGTAATACTCATCCCTACTGATTTATGTTCTATTTTTCTGTTAGCACTTATTTCTGCCGCTTTTTTACGTCCAATCCCATTATCTTCAATAGAGCAACAAAGATAGTTTCCTTCCAGTTTTATTTCAATTTTTATTCGACCTTTTTCTTTTTTATTCATTAACCCATGCCATATTGCATTTTCTACATAAGGCTGAAGCAGCATTGATGGAATTTTATCATAATCACGATCTATCTCTTCTCTTACTTTTATTTCATAATCAAACTGTTCTTCAAACCTCATTCGTTCTAAATCCATATACATTTTTAGCACGTCCATTTCTTCTTGAATGGTTATCATATTTTTTTCAGACAGGTTTAAAACCGTCCTAATTAACCGAGCAAACTGAGTAATATATTTATTCGAACTTTTAAAATCATTAATGGCTATATAATTTTGTATAGAGTTTAGGGTGTTAAAAATAAAATGAGGATTCATTTGTGATCGTAAAGCCTTCAATTCTAACTCAACCATTCTTCTTTCTGCTCGCTCTTTAGTTCTAATTTGCTTTTCACGATATTTAAAAACAAGAAAAATAAAAATTAATATAACTATTACTTCTAAAGATATAAACCGCCATGTTAACCAAAATGGAGGATGAATAATGAAAGAAATTATCGCTGGGTTACTCCAATAACCATCTTCATTCTTTGCTTTTACTTCAAATGTATAATCTCCTGATTTTAGGGTCGGGTATTGAACTGTTCTGGT
>CAXBPN010000265.1:0-3342 GCA_963977515.1 uncultured Flavobacteriales bacterium | reverse complement strand
CTTCAATAAGTGGTCAGATGATTTTTTTGTTATTGGTATAGTCGTCAAACCATTACAAAACTGAAAAATATTGGGTTAGATGGATAATAAAAACTCCTCATAATTTTTAGGAGAAATAGTATCTATTTTACAATTTGGATAGGCATTTGTAAATGTTTTAGGAAATTTTACTTTGGCTTTTTCATTCCATTTAAATTCAAAAGCGGTTAAATTATTATTTAGCTCTTCAACTAAGTCAACTTCTTGCTGTTGGGTGGTTCTCCAAAAGTAAAATTGTGAACGATTATTTTCGTAATGTAGTTTTTTTACACGTTCAGCAATTAAGTAATTTTCCCATAGAGCACCAACATCAAATCGTTTATGAATGGCATTATAGTTTCCGATAATGGAGTTCCGAATGCCACAATCATAAAAATATATTTTTTTACTTTTCTTTAATTCATTTCTTACATTTCTACTAAACGATGAAAGCGTAAAAATGACATAAGTTTGTTCAAATAATTGAATGTATTTGTCAACAGTTCCCTTATCGGCACCAACCAATTGAGCAATTTCGTTGTAAGAAACTTCACTGCCAATTTGTAGTGCTAAAGCTTTGAGTATTTTCTCTAATAATTTAGGACGCTTAATGCTATCTAACATTAATAAATCTTTGTACAGATAGCTGTCAGCAATCAATTTTAGTAATTCTTCACTATCATTTGGATTGGTAATTATTTCGGGATAAGAACCATAAATTAAACGATTTTCTAATTGCCTTTTTTCTTCTAGTACTCCATGGTGGTTTACCATTTCTTGAAACGAAAGCGGAAAAAGATTGTATTCAAATTTTCTACCTGTTAAGGGTTCATTCATTTCATTTGCCATTTCAAAAGAAGAAGAACCTGTAGCAATTACTTGTATCTCTTTTAATTTGTCAGTTATTAATTTTAGTGTTAACCCGATATTGGGAATACGTTGAGCTTCATCAATAAAAAAAATAGTATTGTTACTAATATAGTTTTTCAGTTGAGTAGAAGTAATGTTGGCTAATAATTCTCTAATATCTGGCTCATCGCCACTAATGTGTAAAACAGACTCTTTTCTTGTATTTATTAAATACTCTAAAAGAGTAGTTTTTCCTACTTGACGAGCTCCAAAAAGTAAAATAGCTTTTCCTTTAAAGAGTTTTTTATCAATATTATCTATAGCAATTCTCGAAATCATATATCAAATATATAATAATTTTCGATTACAATCACTAAAAAACATAATAATTTTCGATTACAATCACTAAAAAACATAATAATTAGTGATTTTATGAGTTTAATAGATAAAAGTTAGGTTTAGAATTCATAAATCCTTTGTTAGGATTAAATGAAAGGTTATGAATAAAAAAAGTGTGTAATAATAACTCCTAATAAAGTTATTTATCAAGTTTATCTTTTAACTGAGTTATTATTTCTTTTTGATTTTGAATAATTTCATTCAGTAACTCGTTTTCTCGTTCCAGTTTTTTAACTTTTTCAGAAAGGTTGGAATAATTTGCTTTTGTTTCTTCAACTAGATTATCAAAATTGTCATCAGTAAAGTATGATACAGGCACACCTAAAGCATTAGCAATTTCATTTAAGGTATAAAAATTAACTTTAGAAGTAACTTCAATATGAGATATTAGCGTTCGAGTTTTATTAATTAAATCAGCTAACTGTTGCTGGCTTACACCTTTTTCTGCTCGTAGAACTTTTATTTTTTTACCAATATTCATTTGAACAATTATAGATAATTATCTGTTGTCTAAAAGATATAATTGTTGTCTTTATGATAATTATTTGTATATTTGGTAATAGCTCATATAGTAAATAGGATGGATTATATAAAAGTACTTTTAGTAGATGATCATCTTTTGATTAGGAAATCATTTAAACAATTATTACAAAAAATACCAGAAGTAGTTGTGGTTGGAGAGTGTATTGACGGATGTGAAGTTGTTCCGTTTTTAGAAAATAATCAAGCAGATGTTATTTTTATGGATCTTGTAATGAAAACGATGAATGGTTTTGAGGCGACTGAAAAAGTAAAAGAAAAACACCCAACTATTAAAGTTATAGGTTTTTCCTCTACAGACCATACTCACTTTACGACCAGAATTATAAAAAGTGGTGCTGATGGATTTATGTCAAAATTTGATGCAGATAAGGAATCTATTATTTCTATGTTGAAAAAAATAGGGTTTATAATTAGTTGATTATTTTTGGGTAATGCCAAAAATCAATGAAAATAATATCCCTCTTATTGAAATTTTCGATACTATTTTAGAGTCAAAAAATACACACTTATTTATTTTACGTGAAGATTTAACACATCCAGAAATATCTGGGAATAAATGGCGAAAACTAAAGTATAATATTGAAGAAGCTAAAAGATTAAATCATAAAACTCTTTTAACTTTTGGAGGAGCATACTCTAATCATATTGCAGCAACTGCAGCTGCTGGAAGAGAATATGGAATGAAAACGATTGGCATTATAAGAGGAGAAGAAACGTTGCCACTTAACCCAACTTTGCAATTGGCAAAAGAGAATGGAATGTTATTTAAGTATATTTCTCGAAGCCAATATCGAGAAAATAATAAATACGAGAAATCATTTATTGAGTCTTTGAAATTAGAGTTTGGTAACTTTTATTTAGTTCCAGAAGGTGGCTCGAATGTTTTTGCTGTAAAAGGATGTACAGAAATTATAAATAACATTAATATTGATTATGATATTATTTGTTCAGCTTGTGGAACAGGAGGAACATTAGCAGGAATCATTGCGTCAACAGAAAAAAAAGTGTTGGGTTTCCCAGCTTTAAAAGGAGGGGATTTTTTAAAAAATGATATTAGCAGATTACTAAATGAATATTCATCTTATTATCATATTAACGAGGAATATAAAAATTGGGACTTGGTTACAGCTTATCATTTTGGCGGTTATGCCAAAATTAAACCTGAATTAATTCAATTTGTTCAAGAATTTTATCAAAAACATCAAATAAAGTTAGATTTAATTTATACTGGTAAAATGCTTTATGGCATTTTTGATTTAGTGAAGAACTCTGAAATATTAGATAATAAAACAATTATTGCTGTTCATACTGGTGGTTTACAAGGTAATTTGGGCTTTGAAGAGCAGCAAGGAATTCAGTTATTTAGTTAATAACAACTTGTTAATATTTTTTAGTAAACATACCTTAACTAACAGTTAAAGGCTGTTAGTTTTGTAATGTGAATAGACTAGTTGCTATATTGTTTTTAGGATTAATTTCTGTTTGTGCTTTTGGGCAACCTGCCGAAAGAAGACAAACAAGGGAAGAATACAT
>CAXBPN010000264.1:0-3343 GCA_963977515.1 uncultured Flavobacteriales bacterium | reverse complement strand
TAATAATATCAGGTAGTTTGAGTGTTTTGTTTTAATTGTTTAGGACGCTATTGATCTTTTATCTATAATTTTACGGTAATGAAAATGCCTGATAATACACTCACTTCAATTAAAGCTTATTTTAAAAATGAGTTAAATTCATTTTTCGATGCAACAGAAATTGAGAGTATGTTTTCTATTGTTGTTGAATATTACTTCAATATCACTAAAAAAGATTTTATTTTAACATCAGATAAAAGGCTTTCGGAATCGGATTTGTTAAAGGTGATTTATTGCGTGAAAGGCTTGAAAACCAAAAAACCATTAGCTTATATCATAGGAGAGTGGGAGTTTTTTGGATTACCATTTAAAGTTGATGAAAATACGTTGATTCCAAGACCTGAAACTGAAGAGTTGGTCGATATCATTTTAAAAGAAAACGAGGGCGAATTAAGTGTTTTAGATATTGGAACAGGAAGTGGTTGTATTCCAATTGCATTAAAAAAACAACATAATAACTATCATGTTTTTGCAGTTGATGTGAGTAAAGAGGCTTTAAATATCGCATCTCAAAATGCAGAATTGAATGAGGTGGAGGTTACTTTTTTGGAATATGATATCTTAAAAAATAGCAATTCAAACTTTCAACAGCAGTTGGATGTTATTGTAAGTAATCCACCTTACATTCCAGAAAGTGATAAAGCTGACATGGATGCAAATGTATTGGGTTTTGAACCTCATTTGGCTTTGTTTGTAGCTAATCATGAGCCTTTATTGTTTTATGATGCTATTGCAGATTTTGCCAAAATCAATCTAAAAAATAATGGGAAATTATATTTCGAAATCCACGAAAATTATGGGAAGGAAATAATACAGTTATTAAATAAAAAAGGTTTTGGTAATACTGAATTGATTACTGATATAAATGGTAAAAATAGAATAGTTAAGGCTTCAATTTATTAAATTTGATGTTATGAAGATTGATATTTTAGCAATAGGAGTTCACCCAGACGATGTTGAATTAAGTTGTGCAGGAACAATTTTAAAACACATTGCACAAGGTAAAACAGTTGGAATTTTAGATTTAACAGTAGGTGAGTTAGGTTCGAGAGGGAGTGGAGAGTTACGTTTGGTTGAAGCTAATAATGCAGGAAAAGTGTTGGGTGTAAAATTTAGAGAGAATATTGGTTTGGCTGATGGCTTTTTTGAAAACGATAAAGAAAGCCAATTAGAAATAATAAAGATTATTAGAAAATACCAACCCGAAGTAGTGCTGGCTAATGCAGTAAAAGACAGACACCCAGACCATGGTAGAGCATCGAAACTAATTAGTGATGCTTGTTTTTATAGTGGGTTACTAAAAATTGAAACCGAATTAAAAGGAGAAAAGCAAGAAAAATGGCGACCAAAATCGGTTTACCATTATATACAAGACCGATTGATAAACCCCGATTTTGTGGTTGATGTAACTCCTTTTGTGGACAAAAAAATAGAAGCAATTAAGTGTTTTAGCTCACAGTTTTTTGACCCAAACTCTACTGAACCACAAACACCAATAAGTGGCGAACAGTTTTTTGATTTTATAAAAGCTCGCATGATGCAGTATGGACGTGAAATAGGTGTAGATTATGCCGAAGGTTTTACCGCTGAGCGTTATATTGGGGTAGAAGATATAATGGGGTTGAAGTAACGATATGTGTATGAAACGTGCTTTGTTGTTTCATACACATATAAAGTTATAGTGCGAATTATTGCCGTTTCAGATAACTATCACAGCTAGCAACCGCATGTTTTCATACATGATGTTACCAAACGTATTAATATTATTGGTGAGTTCTAATTAAGTTCATGACGAAATCTCACATTGAATTCCAAGCCTCCAAAATTATCAGATGGAGCATTTCTGTAGTCCCAAGAACTTTTTGTGGAAAACATATATCCAATGTTTAAAACAATGTAAAAATTTAAATCCTTAATTATTCTAATATTCCTATCAAGTCCTAATCCGAGATTAGCAAAAAAATGTGGCATATTAGAATAATAAAATAGCTGGCTCAGATAAAGTAGTAATACTTTCTTTAAACGTTATGTCTTCTGTAAGTTTTAACTTAGTAAATCCAAAGTTGTATAACAGGATCGATATTGTTATCAGAATAATCTTTATCATTTAATCATGATGTTTGGTAACAACCGAACAAATACACCAGTGTATTTATTTGCATTATTTTATTTCATATTTAATAATTCCGTCCTCAAATTTACTTCAAATTTCTTGGTAGGAATTATCAATTTACTTTTAGGTAATAAATTTTTCTTTAGCACTTATAATGTTATCGACGATTGGTAAAAAAACATTAAAATTGTTAAATGAAAAACGAGACTATTAATAGCTATACAGATGAGCAACTAATTGACTTTATTGTTAATGAAGGGAAGAAGGAAATGTTTAGTTTTTTGTATAAGAAATATCAATTAATTGTTTATAAAAAATGTTTAGCTATTACTAAAAATGTTGATGTTTCAGAGGAATTAGCACAAGATATTTTGTGTAAAGTTTTTGATAAGCTAAAAGAGTTTAAAAAACAATCAACTTTTTCAACTTGGTTGTTTTCAATTGTATATCACGAATCTATTAATTATTTAAGAAGTTCCAAAAAAATAGCTCATCAAATTTATGATATAGAAGATACTGATGAAGAAGATGACATTGAACTTATTGAATTAGAAGATTTAAAGGTAAGTAGGTTAGATGAAGTATTAAACTTACTGCCAGCAATAGATAAGGCAATTCTATTAATGAAATATCAGGAAGGGTTTAAGTTAAAACAAATTCAAACTATTTTAAACCTTACCGAGAGTACTACCAAAATGAGAATAAAAAGAGCAAAAATTAAAGTATTAAAACTTTATAATGAATTATATTTAAAATAGACTTGAATAAACATTTAAGTTGTTGTAAATCAATTTTTTATATTGATGTGACTTTTTTCATTTTTTTCGTCTAAATACGGTATTAATTTAATTATTTATCTAAACTCAAGAAAAATGAAAACATTAACAATTTTAGCATTAGTATTTGTTCAGTCATTTGCAATGGCACAAGATGCTCCAGCAAAAGTAAAAGAATCATGTAAAAAGAAATTTCCAGCAGCAAAAGAAATAGATTGGAATAAAGATGGGGCAAATTATGTTGGTGAGTTTTACGAAAACGACATGACCGTTACAGGAACTTTTGATGCAACAGGTAAATGGTTAGAAACTAAAACAAGTATTGAAGAAACAGAAATTCCAGCAGTTGTATCTAAAGCAGCATTAGCTAAACATAAAGGCACTTATCTATCAAATCAATCCAAAATTGAAAATA
>CAXBPN010000263.1:0-3358 GCA_963977515.1 uncultured Flavobacteriales bacterium | reverse complement strand
GTTACCCGTTCTGCCTCTATTATATCTTGTTTAAACTCCGTTCCTAGTATAAAGTTGAATTTTGAAGAATCAGAATTTGTGCTAAAAACCCCTCTAAACATGTAATTGTTAAATGTGGTGGTATCTTGGTCAGTATTACTTTCGGTCAGTGTTTCATCTAGCGTTGTTAAGTCTTTAAAGTAGATATTTCTTGTTCTTTGGTAGTAAGATTGAGATAAAGTAATATCTAAAAAATTATCTTTTGATAATCTCCCATTTAACAATAGCTTGTTGATCACCCTTTTAGTTTTATAATATGTATCAAAAGCATTAACAAAATATGGTGCCCGTGGTGCTCCTCTACTTGTCATTGTTTCGGTAAACCCATCAAAAATGTATGATAATTTTAGGTAATGAATTCTTCGACTAAATAAAAATGAGCCAAAATATTGTTCTCTTGGTTTCCAATCTTTAAATCTTGATGTATCTTGATTAGCAAAGCCTTCAAAGAAGTTTCTACCACCAGATATTTTAAATAAGTTTCTTTTTACTTTAAAACCTACTTTACCACTAACATTATATTGCCCGACCGACTCATAATAACTTTTAAAGCTCACATCAACTTTTTTAAGTTGATGCTTTTTAGTGATTACATTAATTACTCCTCCTAAAGCGTTAGTTCCGTAGGCTACGGATGAAGGTCCTTCTATCACTTCAATTCTTTCTATCTCGTTTAAATTTATCTGAGATAAATCAATATTTCCACTTAACCTTCCTTCTACTGGGACTCCATCAACCATAAACTTTACATGGTTTCCTGATAACCCATTTAAGTTAATTGCTGTTTCATTTACGTGTCCGTTATTGGTTTTAAAATTTAACTCCGTAGAAAGTGCCTCTCGTAAATTATTGGCTCCTTTTTCTATTATTTTTTCTTCTTTTATGGTTTTTACTTCATAAACCGACTTCTGCATTTCTACAGGGGTAAACTGTGCCGTAACTACTAGTTCATTTAAACCAAAAGCACTCGATTCTAACTTAATTTTTTTTGTTTCGTTGGGTAATAGCAAAAAAGACTGTGATGTATATCCAACATGTGAAATTTCTACGTTGGTTGTATCAGAAAAAGGATTTATTGCGAATCCATTTTCATCGGATACTGTCCATTTAAATTTGTTTTTTTGTTTACCAGCTAAACTTGTAAACTTAACATGAGAAAGAAATATAGGCTGACCATCCTCTTTACTTATTATTTGAACTTGAGATTGAGAGAATGATGTTAAAACTGTAAAGGTTAAAAGTATGAAGACAGAAGCACGAAGATACCTACTATAAAAATTAACTTTTTGATTTCTTCGTACTTCCAACTTCAAACCTTTATATAAATTACCTTATTATCAACTTCTGAGCAATATTTATTTTTTCGTTTTTGATGGATAATAAATATATACCACTTGTTAAATGATTTATAGCTAGTAATTCCTGATTAACACCTGTTGACAATCCTATATTGTCTTGATAAACTGCCTTTCCTGACAAATCAAAAATATTAATTTTTAACTTATCACTTGATGGGTAATCTAGCAGCAACGTTACATTTCCACTTGTAGGGTTTGGATAGATACTCATGGTTACTTTTTGCTCAATATCATTTACCGAAACATTTTGTAACAATTCTTTAGTAAAATATGTTTTACCTGACAACATCCCGCCAAAGCCAGTAAAGACAATTCTGTAGAAGTCTGAACTATCATTATCATAAACAAAATAAGCAATTGAATCAAAAACTGTCCAACCCGTTGCTGAACTATATTTTTTCCACTCTCTACCAATATTATTAATCTTTTGATTTAAAGTAGTTTGAGGTGTTATTGAAGTTGATGCAGCAACATAATCTGCTTCATAAGCTTTTGCACTCCATACATTTCTGTTATTAAACACACTTGTAACTGATACATATTGCCCAGCATAACTGATATAATCGGTATGTTTGGCAAACATAATATCCCAAGTTGTGTTATCTGGTTCTCTATCTATAATAACATTATTTAATATCGAATGATAAACAAAATTTCTGTTTGGATAAGTTGATTTTACAATTGAAAAAGTTTGTTCATTTGAACCATCTACATTTGCATACTTATACTCCCATGTTCCAGATTTCAAACTTACAATCCAAAGTTTTCTAAATGAATTATCACTCAGTTTTATTAAATACAATGAATCTCCAAAAGTCCAATAATTGTTTAACGGATTTAACACTCCCCAGCCCATATCAAACGTTCCTGATGCTCCTCGATGCACATTAAATGCTCCATTAGTCCAACTTGTATCTGTATTTAATAATTGTTCCCAACCAGTATAACCAGTTGTATCAAAAGTTGCCCATTCTGAAATATCTCCTGGATAAGCCCATAAAGTAGCTGTAGCTTCATTTAAAATAATTGCACTACCTGCAGCTCCATTACCATAAGCCGAAAAACCCAATTCCCAATTATTGTTATCAATATTTGCAACCTGTCCATTAGCTAAACTATAAAAAACTTGATTTGTATAAAAGACTCCCATTGAAATAGAATCATTAACCGATTGTGCGTTTAAACTAATAAAACTCACTAAAGCTACGCCTAAAATTATAATTATTTTTTTCATCTATTTTTATTTATATGATACACATCAAAGATCTTTTGTTTCCACAAACGATTCAATGATATATCTCTTCAATTAAATTGATTTTTGTCATAAAAAAAGGAGGAGAATTTCTTCTCCTCCTTACTCATAACCAATAACCTAACTAATATATGTCATGAGTTGTGTTGTAAACATTAAACTTACCTGTTGGATTTTGTACCCAATCTCCTTGAATCATTTGTTTCAATTCTAATGTTTTATCATCGTAAACTAAGATTGCACTTTTCTCTCCCATAAATACTGAAACCCACACTTCATTACCAGCTTTATTGTATTCCATGTGCACCATTCTTCCATCAGCACCTTCTGGCATAGTAATCGTTTTCTTGTGTTCTAACGTTTTAGTATCAAATACATCAACTACAGAATTTAAAGCAGCATCTGGATTTAATGTTCTATCTACCCATAGGTTTTTAGATTTAGGGTGAGATTTCACAAACAAAGCACCACCACCATTACCTGGAGCTTTGATTTCTTTAACAACTGTCCATTGACCTTCTCCAGCATCAGTTTTAATGAAAGATAACTTGTTTTCACCTAAGTGAGAAGTAACCCATAATTGACCTAAATCATTTTTGATGTTAGTTCCTCTACCAGGGTGAGGCTTAGTTCCTGTTTCGATAATAGTTACTAATTTTTTGTTTGGCACATCAATTACAACTATTTTATTAGCAGCATTTGCAGCAAC
>CAXBPN010000262.1:0-3389 GCA_963977515.1 uncultured Flavobacteriales bacterium | reverse complement strand
CATAAATCAGAAGTTCTATCTTCTGTTCCATAAGCTAAATAAATAGGAATATCTAAGGTTAACCAATCATCATAGTAGGTTTCAGTAAAGCTTTTCCATGCTTTTAGACTTGGGTTAACTTTAATTGAATCTTTATTGTTAACTTGTTGGTAAAACAAGTAATTTTCATTCATTAATGAATCTGCTTTTTTCCAACTAATTTTCCCTAACTGAGCATCCAATCTTGCTTCTCGTATATATTGGTCTATTCTACCAAATGGATTTGCAGAAAAAAGACCTAAATGAGTTATGTTGTTTTGAGTAGCTAATTTTGTAGCTATCTTGGTTCCTTGTGAATGACCAGCAACCACAAGTTTATCATTGTTAACCCAACTCTGGTCTTTTAGAAAGTTTAATACTGTATTTGCTCTATTGACATAGTTTTCTAAGAAATTAGCTTCTATATATTCTTCTAAATATTGATGAGGAACTTCTATATTTAAAACGTATTCGTAACTTTTATTTAGATTTTCTTTTTTTGCTAAAATTGGTGTCTTTGGCATAGAAATGATTACTAAATGGAATGCTTTGGTAATCTCCTTATAATCAAAATTAGAAACACCTCCACCAATAAAATAATATCCATAGTTTTTAATCTCACAAAAAATAGGGATTGGTAAAGAGCCTTGACACCAAAGAAATATTGGTTTCTTCTCATTTAGTAAAGTGTCAACAACAATGAAGTCAATGGTATCTTTTTCTTGTTCAAGTGAAAATAAGGTTACTTTATTTTCAATAACAGTTCCCATTTGACTGAAACTAAGATTGACTAAGACTAAGATTAAAATTATAGTTGTGATTGTCTTCATTCCTAATTCTTTTAAACGGCTTATTTAAAGTCATTTTTTTGATTTCTTATGACTTGTGCAACGACCACTCGTGTTAGGCAGCGTTTTTATTTATTGTCTGAATGCTGTCAAGTTCATCTTTCTTGTTGATTCTTTCTTCTTCAATGTCAAAATCGTCTTGAAGTCCTAACCAAAATTTAGCAGAGTTTCCAAAATATCGAGAAAGTCTTAATGCTGTGTCAGCTGTAATTCTTCGTCTTTCTTTAATTATTTCACTAATTCTAGTCTGAGGGATAAAAGTATCTTTTGAAAGTCTGTAAGCAGATATTTCAAGCGGTTTTAGAAATTCTTCTAATAGTATTTCTCCTGGGTGTATATTTTTTAAAGTACTCATAATATATTGTTTTAGTGATAATCTATTATTTCAGTTTCAAATGCATTTCCATTATCCCAAATGAAAATAATCCTCCATTGATTATTAACTCTAATGCTATGAAAGTCATTTAGTTTTCCACCCAACTTTTCAAGTCGATTAGAAGGAGGTATTCTTAAATCTTGAATGTCTTGTGAGTTGTCTAACATTCTTAGTTTTCTCCTCGCTATTTCTTGAATGTCGTTTGGTAGCTTTTTAGATCTTTGTCCATTCCACACTTTTTCGGTTTCTTTATTACCAAAAGACTTTATCATAGTTTCTTTAACCGTTACTAACGTCAAAAGTAACTAAAAAGTTTCAATAAAACTAAAAAGATATTTTTAACGTAGCGAATGAAGCCTAACAACCGAATAAAAAAACAGTATAAATAAGTATTATTCTAAAATCTCAACTAACTCCCTTCTATATTCAACCCAACTGCCAACGCCATGGTGGGTTTTACCCTCCACAATAATTAAGGTATCGGTCGTGGGTTTTAAATAGTCCTTTAATTGGTAAGAATTTTCAACGGGTATTATGTTGTCTTCAGTACCATGAAAAATAGTAATGGGTGCTTTTACTTCTTTTACATATTCGTTCGTTCTTAATTTGTATTTGACCATAAAACCTGGTACAATAGAGTAGTAGTGGTGCACTAAATCTAACATACTGTAATAAGGTGCTTTTAAAACTAAATGTTTGGGGTTGTTTTTTGCAGCAATAAATGCTGCTGGGCATGTTCCAATAGAATAACCAATTACAACAATGTTTTCTTCTTGGTATTGCGTGGTTAAACTATCGTAAACCAATTGAACATCATTTAAAAATTGTTTTTCGTTTTCAATTCTTCCTTCACTTTTACCAAAACCACGATAATCTAAAATAAAAATGTCGTAATTGTTTTGTGTGTAGAAAACAGCAATTTCTCCCCAAGAGTCTAATGCACCTGCATTGCCGTGTAAGTAAAAAACCAATCCTTTTGGTTGTTGGGATTTAAACAACAATCCGTTTACAGTTACTTTTTCTTCTACTGGTATTCTATACTCAACAAACTCATTGGTAAATTTAAACTCGTAATCAGCAGCCAAAGGAGTAGGGTGGAAAAACATTTTCTCTTGTCGGCAATTAGCTAAACCTATTGCAATAAACAAAAGAATAATTCCTGCTATTTTGGTTTTTAGGTATTTCATAGTTTTCAATTACTTTTCTTTCTGAATACTAATTTTTCCATAAAGCTATGCTTATGAGAAAAATAAAACGAAGAATCTATTTAAGAAAGATTACTGTTTCTTCTTTGCTCCACAGGAAGACGTATTAGCGGGAATTACAATCTTTGCTGAAAAGCGACCATTTTAATAGCTGTAATGGCAGCTTCGTCACCTTTATTGCCATGTTTACCACCAGAGCGGTCTAAACCTTGCTGCATAGTATTGTCGGTAAGTACTCCAAAAATTACAGGTTTGTTGTATTTTAAACCTACATCTTTAATGCCTAAAGCAGTTGCTTGGCACACAAAATCAAAATGTTTGGTTTCTCCTTGTATTACGCTGCCTAAACAAATAACAGCATCTACATTTGTTTTTTCTAATAAACTTTGAGCCGCTAAAGGCAATTCAAAGCTTCCTGGTATGTTTTTAACAATAATATTAGCTTCGGTTGCTCCGTGCTTCACTAAAGTGTTATAAGCTCCGTTTAATAAGCCAGAAGTAATGTTTTCGTTCCATTCCGAAACAACAATTCCGAAAACCATTTTACTAGCATCCGGAATTGAATTAATATCGTAATCAGATAGATTTTTGTTTACTGTAGCCATAGTAATTAATGATTGAATGGTTTAATGCGTGAATGATTAGGAATTCCCATAACTCAACACTTAAAACTTATTACTACTTTAAAGCTTCAGCTCTTGCTAAGTATTTTTCTATCGTTCTACCTTCGCTAGATTCAGCATAATCGTTTTTGATTTTTGTATAGTTATCAAAAGCAGCTTGGTAATCACCTTTTTCTTCGTAAGCAATACCTGCTTTAAATAAATACATTGGCGAAGTTAAATCGTTTTCTTGGTTTTTAGCTGCTTTTTTGTAGTAGCTAATTGCATCATCAATTTCTCCTAATTCTAAATACGCATCACCAATAGCACCTAAAGCAAT
>CAXBPN010000261.1:0-3396 GCA_963977515.1 uncultured Flavobacteriales bacterium | reverse complement strand
ATTCCATTTTTAATAGCTACTTCACTACTCTTTTGTATTGTTGGACCATCTGCTAATGGATCTGAAAAAGGCATGCCTATCTCCACCATATCTACTCCATTATTAGCTAATTGCTGAACTATCTCAACAGTATCATTTAACTTTGGGAAACCAGCAGTTATGTAGACATTTAATGCCCCTCCTAACCTCCCCGAAGGGGAGGAGTATTTTTCTAATGTATTTTCTATTCTGTTCATCTTTTCTCTCTTTTTTTTTCATTCTGAACAATATTTTACCTGAAATTTATTTCAGATTAAAATGAAGTGAAGAATCTTTTTACGAATTAGATACTTCATTTTGTTTTATATCAACCATTAAATAGGTTGATAAAACTACATTCAGTATGACATATGCTTCATATAAGTTTCCATATCCTTATCTCCTCTTCCTGATAGGTTAACCACCACACATTCATCCGATTTTAAATCCAATTTATTTAAAGCAGCTAATGCATGGGAAGATTCTAAAGCAGGAATAATTCCTTCTAATTTAGTTAACTCGAAAGCTGCATCTATAGCTTCTTTATCAGTTGCTCCTAAAAATGTACCTCTACCACTTTTAAATAAATGTGCATGCAAAGGTCCAACTCCAGGATAATCTAATCCAGCAGAAATGGAATATGGCTCTGTAATTTGTCCTTCAGAATTTTGCATTAACAAAGTTTTACTTCCGTGGATAATACCTTCAGTTCCTATTTGAGTTGTTGCAGCTGTTTCTCCAGTAGCAATTCCCAACCCATCTGCTTCAACAGCAATTAACTCTACTTTTTCATTATCTAAAAAATGATAAAATGCTCCTGCAGCATTACTACCTCCTCCTACACATGCAATAATTTTATCAGGGTAATTCTTACCCGTTTTTTCTTCTAATTGAGTTTTCATTTCCTCAGAAATAATACTTTGAAAACGAGCCACCATATCTGGGTAAGGATGAGGGCCAACTACAGAACCAATCAAATAATAAGTATCCTCAGGATTAGCAATCCAGTCACGAATAGCTTCGTTGGTTGCATCTTTTAAGGTTTTACTTCCCGATTTTGCGGATCTAACTTCAGCTCCTAATAGTTGAATTCTAGCCACATTTGGAGCTTGTCGTTTAATGTCAATTTCTCCCATATAAATAATGCAAGGCATATCCATTAAAGCACATACGGTGGCTGTGGCAACGCCATGTTGACCAGCACCAGTTTCGGCAATAATTCTGGTTTTACCCATCTTTTTTGCCAATAAAATCTGGCCAACAGTATTGTTTACTTTGTGTGCCCCTGTGTGGTTTAAATCTTCACGTTTTAAGTAAATATTGGAGTTGTATTTTTCAGAAAATCGCTTTGCAAAATAAAGAGGAGTTGGTCTTCCAACATAATCTTTTAATAACTGCTTGTATTCATTCTCAAACTCATCAGATTCAATAATATCCAAATAACAATCCTTTAATTCTTGAACGTTATGGTGTAACATTTCAGGAATAAAAGCTCCTCCAAAATCACCGTAAAATCCGTTTTTATCTACATTCATATTAATTTAATTTACACACCCCTTAATCCCCTCTTTTTAGAGGGGAAACTTCCCTCCTAAAAAGGAGGGTTAGGGAGGTGTTAGTTTTTTAATTTCTCCTTAAATTCTTTAATTAATTCAATATTTTTTAACCCTGGCTCTATTTCAAAACCACTATTTATATCCACTCCAACAAATTGAGGATGAGAAAAATTCTTAACATCATTTACGATATCCAACTTCATTCCACCACTTAAAAAGAATGGTGTAGCACCTTTATAATTTTGTAATAAATCCCAATTAAAAGTTATTCCATTTCCTCCTGCGTTTTTACCATAAGCATCAAACAAAAAATAATCGCAATGTGGCTCATACTCTTTTAGCATATCAAAATTGAAATTCTCATGAATGTTAAATGCCTTGATAATTTTTAACCCACCCCTTAATCCCCTCCCAAGAGGGGAATTCTTTAGTTGTTTACAAAAATGAGGGGATTCAACACCATGCAATTGCACATATTTTATATCAAAACGTTCAATTCTGTCCAAAATAAAACCTTCTGGTTCATTTACAAAAACCCCAACTTTTTTAATCCCATCTGGTAACTGAACAGAAAAGTCATACTCAACATTTCTTGGAGATTTCTCATGAAAGATTAATCCCATATAATCTGGATGAACATCAATTAACTCTTTGATGTTATTATTGTCTTTCATTCCACAAACTTTCAATTTCATTGTGCTATGCTTTTTAAATTGGTTTCTAATTCTTTAATCTTTTTAATAAATTTTTTTGCAGCAATTTCAGGTTCAGCCGTTTTCATAAAATTTTCTCCAACTAAAAAACCTTCAAAGCCTTGTTGCTTTAATTCAATGATGTTTTGAGGGTTTGATATACCGCTTTCGGCTACTTTAACAACTCCTGTAGGTAAACTTTGTGCTAACCGAATAGAGTTTTCAAAATCTACTTCAAAAGTGTTCAAGTTTCGATTATTAATACCTACTAAACTTATGTCTGAATTGAATTTTTCTAATTCTTCTTGGGTATGAATTTCTAACAATACCTCTAATCCAAGATTATGAGCTAATGTTGTGAATTGTTTGATTTCTTCTTTAGTTAAAATTGCTGCGATTAACAATATAGCATCAGCACCAATTGATTTTGCTTCAATGATTTGGTATTCCGAAACTATAAAATCTTTTCTTAAAATTGGACAAAAGTTAAATTTTCTTGCAGCAATTAAATCTAGATTCTTTCCTCCAAAAAAATGATTGTCTGTTAAAATTGATAAAGCAGAAGCCCCTGCTTGCATATAGCCTATGGTTACTTTCTCCACATCAGCATAGGTATTTATAATTCCTTTTGATGGGGATTTCCGCTTAAATTCAGCAATGATTCCAGATTTATCTTTTCTTAAAAGATATTTTTTTAAAGACACACAATCAGAATTAAAATAAAGGCTCTGCTCTAATAATTTGATTGGGTGAGTAGAAGCTATTTCTTCCACTTCTTTTCTTTTATAGGCTACTATTTCTTCTAAAATTGTCATGTTATGCAATTAGTTTTTTTAATGTTTGATAAGCTGATGTCGATTCCAATGACTCGATAGCTATGGCTTTACATTCTTCATGTGATTTATTCGCTTCAAAGCAATTTATTGCAAAAGCTGAATTGGCAACAACCACATCTTTTTGTGCTTTAGTTCCCTCATTATTTAATATATTAATGAAAATACTAGCAGCTTCTTCAATAGTTTCTCCTCCATAAATTTCTTCTGGCTTTAATTGCTCAAAACCTATTTGATTAGGGTGAATTAAATCTTCTCCTTTATTAGTTATCATTTTAACTTGGCCTGTTAAAGAAA